>JBARWW010000200.1:0-3938 GCA_049647005.1 Acidaminobacteraceae bacterium
CATATATCCTTTATTGCTTCTTCTACCGACTCGCTTGTGATCGCGTAATTTTTAATTGTTGCATCCATATCCATTGTTGATCGACTTTCAATCCCTACGATTGATGCGATTAACATGCCACCCTTTAAAATGAATTTATCCCTGTACTCTGATTTTGATAATCTTTCAAGAAATCGCTCAAACATGTAATTTTGAAGCACAACTTGAGCTGACATATCTTTTTTCTTTGCAAGATTTCTTATTTTTGCTTTTAAGCTCATGGCTTTATGACTCATAGGAGCACCTCCAAATAATTCTTGACTGCCTTTTCAACTCTAAGTTTTTTTGCATACTCCATGATTAATGAGTAATCTACTGACTTTATTTTTACTAACCGTTTCATGGCTTCACTTAGTATTTGAATATCTATTCTATTTTTACTGCGCAAAATGTCACAAATTGTTCTTTCAATATTATAAAGCTTAATCGTGTTACCAAATGATGTTATTCCATCAATCACACCTAAAGTATGAAACTCTTTTTTTACATAATAAACTTTAAATTGTTCACTTATATTTCCAACAACTTTATAACCACTTGGTACCGTTGCAGTGTATTCAAATGGTGTTCTATCTGAAAGTCCGTGTAAAAAAAGTGCAGTTTCATGTGAATAAATAAGTTTTGAGTACTTACTTTGCATGGCATACATTTGATCTTCTATAGCATCAGAAGCAACATACACACCTCTATCAACTTTCTCGAGTTTTCCTTCAGACACCATAATTGCTAAATAGGTTCTTGGAATTTCTAATTTATCAAGATCAGCACTTAGAACTGTTCCATGGTGTGTTTTTATAAGTTGATCTAGTTTTTCAAAATTGTTCATGTACATCACCCCTTCGATTACAAATATACTTATATTACAAACTATGTAAGTATATTTGTAAAAAGAATCAAAGTTCCATACCATAAACTCCAATATTATACTTCTTCTTTATAGAACTCTTAATCTTCTCATACTCAGTATTTGTAACAAGCTCTTTTCTTTTTAATTGATTCAAAAGTACAATTTGAGTACAGAATTTTAATGTATCGTCCATTTATATTTCCCACCATTTATTCAAAGTATAGTGCGACTAATGTTTTATCAGATTCAAGCAACGAAAATTCTGATTTAGTTTTGAGATTATTATTTCTACTCAACACGATGTTAAGGGTGAGAGTCATGATACCGTATTTTTGCAGCTGAAGATAGTACGAGAACTCCAATAGTTAATATGTATAAGTTTTTTAGTTTATATTATGGAGTAAAAGTGGAAATATCACTGACAACACTTGAAGCTTTCTATTATGAATACTGCGATTGGATAAAAGATACTAATACTGGACTTGAATTTAAACTTTCAGATATTACTCCTGAGTTACATACTATTCATCAGGAGTATCTAGTATCCAGTGTTTCATCATTGATTGCTCATTATTCGGAAAATCAATATTTTAATATTTTGTGTAAAAAAGAACATGAAGAATACTTGTTAAGACCAAATAAGACAAGAGTTATTATGTGTTTCAAGGAAAATACTGTATATGGCATTTTAATCGCATATAGATTATTCTATGTTGGCTGTTCTAGATCTCGTCGAAACTTAACTATCTTTATAGACAATGGAAAAATCCGTGACTTTAAAGATGAGATAATTGAAAAACTAATTTCAACAGGGTTCTCAATATTATAATAAAAATAGTATGAAGTTAAACACTAAAAAGCCCTAGATTCTATTCATTCAAAGATTCTAGGGCTTTTTACTATCTAATTTTCCATTTTTGAACCTCATAATCCACTACTGGTTAACGTGTTCCCGCACACCAGTTCAAATTATGATTCTTATTTCAACACCACTTTTAAGGTTTTTTCCGATATAATTATCGCTATTTCTACTAAAACTATAGTAGTTACAAAACAGCTTGAAAGTTAGTAAATTCAACGGTTCAACACCACTTATTTGCGTTGTAGTTTTACCACAGTCTCCACATGCGGCGTATGAGGGAACATGTCCACACATACAACTTCTTTAACTGCATAACCCATGTCTTGCATAGTCTTTAAGTTCTCAGCTAAACTCTTTGGATTACAAGATATATATGTTATTGAGTCAACGCCGTAATTTACTATTTTCTTAAGCGCTTTTTCATGTATTCCTACTCTTGGTGGATCTACAATTATAACGTCTGGTTTTTCTTTAATAGTATCTAATATATCAAATACATCACCTGCAAGGAACTCGCAGTTAGTAATGTTATTTAGTTCTGCGTTTTCTTTAGCTGCTTTAACAGCATCTTCTATAAGCTCAACACCAATAACTTTTTTAGCATCTTTTGAAATAATTTGACCAATTGTTCCTGTTCCACTAAATAAATCAAACACAGTCTTTGATTTCAGATCTTCAGTCATGCTTATAGCAGTCTGATAAAGCACCTCTGCTCCTAGTGTGTTTGTTTGGAAGAATGACTTAAACGATACTTTAAAATCTAAATCTAAAAGCTTTTCAGTGTAGTAGTCACGACCATATATTACATCATAATCACCCTGAACCATATCTGCCCTACCATCATTTTTGATATATAAAAATCCGACAATTTCACCGTCTAATTTAAGATTAAGTAGCATCTTTAAATACTCATCAAAATTATAGTCAATTTGTGTTGAAGCAGATAGTCCTATAAGTATTTCACCTGTATTTGTTGCCTTTCTAACAACAAGGTGTCTAAGGAATCCCTCGTGTTTATGCTTGTTATATTTAGGTATATCAGTATTTTCAAAGAATGTAAGGGTATTGCTCAGGATTACATTTGAATCCTCTGAAGCAATGTGACACTTATCAACAGTAACTATGTCGTTAAATCTACCTTTTCTATGCATTCCAAGAGTCATAGGGCCATCTTTAACTTCGTCTCCAAATGTGTACTCCATCTTATTTCTGTAATTATAGATAATAGGGCTCTTTATAACACCTTTAAATTCAAAGTCATTTATATGTGAACTTGTAAGTATATCCTTTACCATAAGTCCCTTTTGAGTTGCTTGTTCTTCATAGCTAAGTGTTTGAAGTGCACATCCGCCACAATTTCCAAAGTGTTCACAGAATGAATCCACTTCATTTTCTGCTCTCTCAATAACTCTAATCATCTTTGCATCATGACGATTTGTTCTTTTTTTACCTATTCTAGCCTCAACTAATTGTCCAATCATAGCACCCTTAATCTCAACTCTTTTACCTTCATGAAATCCAACTCCAATTAGAGGAAATTTCATTTTTTCAATTCTAAGTTCAACAACTGTATTTCTTCTCATATCAATTTCGCGCAAAAACTTTTTTCTGCGCACTCCTTTCTAAACTCCTAATATTATAAGCTTTTCTCTATCTCAAAAAGTTCTCTTACAGAATAGACATACTTAGTAGACTTTTCCATAATAATCTTTTTATAATCTTCTGATGATGCATCATGTACTGCAACAACGTCCATGCCAGCACTAATAGCTGCGTCAACGCCTGCTTCTGTATCCTCAAAAACTAAGCATCTGCTAGGATCAAAACCAAGTCGTTTTGCCACCTCCAAAAATACATATGGAAATGGTTTTCCTTTTTCAACTTCACATGAAGTTACTATAGTTTCAAAGTAATGCATGATTTTATTTGATCTTAGTGCAATATCTGCAAATTCTTTAGATGCACTAGTTCCAATACCCATTGGTATATTTTCAGCTTTGATAAGTTCAAGTAACTCAAGTATTCCATCTTTAAGTTTAACTTTATGCTCTAGATAATCTTTCGCCATATCATACCAGATTTTTTTAATTTCATCTAAGCTATAATCTAAGTTAAACTTGTCTATAAAGAACTCTGCTGTTTCAGTGTAACTCATTCCCTCAATCTCTTTAGAAAGTGATTCTTCAAACT
>JBARWW010000201.1:0-3457 GCA_049647005.1 Acidaminobacteraceae bacterium
CTATCAGGGGACTTATCTGCAACGCCTGATAAATTGATAAGTGAATCGCCTAAACTACAGGAAACACTTAATATAATAGATTCAATTAAATTAAAAGGTGAGAAAGTTATTATATTTACAAAACTTCGTAATATGCAATCTATTCTAAGACGAGTTATTTATTATAAGTACAAGATAGATCCAATTGTTATAAACGGTCAAACTAAGGAAAATCGTAATGTACTGATATCTAACTTTAGTAATATAGATGGCTTCAATATAATTGTACTCTCACCAAAAGCAGCTGGTGTTGGGTTAAATATTACAGCGGCAAATCATGTTATTCATTATACAAGAGATTGGAATCCTGCCGTTGAAAAACAGGCTACAGATAGAACCTTTAGGATAGGTCAGAAAAAAGATGTAAAAGTTTATTATCCTATAGTAGGTAAAGAAGCGTTTGAGACGGTAGAAGAAAAACTAGATAAATTACTAGAAAAGAAAAAGGCTCTAATAGATCAAGTCGTTGTATCAAAAGAGCAATTTAAAGAACTTGATAATGATATGATGGAGATTCTGTTTGAGTAGTTTAATAAAGGAGTACTTATGATGAAATGTAGACTAGAAAAGTTACACTGGTGATTTTATGACAGATAGTTATTATTGTTTTTCGTATATATCACAAGGTAAAGATGAATCTTTAGAAAGTTTTTATTCTGGAACATATGCAAGTAAATATTTTTTTTAACTCCTTAGAAAAGAACCACTGCCATGCTTCAATCCTTTGATTCAAGATAATTCAGATGGAAATGGAGGTAGTAATTATAATAATAAAAAAATTTGAAAGAGTACGATGAATGAGTTGCATAATTCTATTAATATGTTGATTGTACATCGGGATATTTCGCCGAAGGGGCTATATTAAGTTTGAAACTGAAAATTGAAAGATATATGTATTCTGAACTATTTGATAGCCTAATTAAAGATGTAAATACAATAATTTCTCGAGATACTAACGGTCATAAAATGGATGAAATAGTAAATTCGTTAAGATTAAATAATTATGTAAAAAAATATACTTTTAATAAGGTGAAAAAAAGGTTGAAAGAAATGAATGTAACATCATATTTTTAATAATTAGAAAGAGAGTAAACCATTGTATTTAAAAATATGAAGGTGGGATAACGGTTATTGCGGAGGTAACATATGAAATATAATGAAAAAGATAGATTTTCAATAGAAGAATATGCAAAAACCATTGAAAATATGACATTAAGAGAAACTGTAATTGATAAATATGATTTAGATGCAAAGAACAAAGGAAAACTTGGGCAACTTATCGAACAATATTTCTTCGGTTATGATATAAATTCTAGTAAAGAACCCGATTTTAGCAAAGCGGGGGTGGAATTAAAGGTATGTCCTGTAAAGGAAATAAAAAGGGTGAAATCCTCGAGACTTAAGATTAAACAACGTGGACTTACTGCAAAAGAACGTATTTCGGTAACAAACATTAATTTTGATAGTATTATAACTGAAGATTGGAGTACTGCAAGCGTTAGAAAAAAACTAGATTTATTGTTAATGTTTTATATGTCTAATAAAGCTGTTAATATTGATGAACAAAGATTTCTCTTATCAAGTTTATGGAAGCCATCGCAAGTTGATTTGGAAATTATCCGAAATGATTGGAATTTGATAAAATCAAAAATTGATTTAGGTAGAGCACATGAATTATCAGAAGGAGATACTATGTATTTAGGTGCAGCCACAAAAGGTAGTGGCGGTTCTAAAGGTGTTCATCAACCCAATTCTAGTGAGTTGGCTAGGAAACGAGCGTTTTCATTAAAACGCTCATATGTAGATTATATTTTAGAAGAGTTAGTAAATAAAAAAGATACATCTGAATTATATACTAAAAAAGTTGTAAAAAGTGTTGAACGTAGTTTTGATGATTTACTAAATTCAATTTTAGATAATTCTAATCTTACAGTTCAAAATTTGCTAGATGAATATGATATTAAGGTTAATCGTGAATCAAAACAGTTTTTAAATTCAGTCACAATTAAAATGTTGGAAAAAATTTATGGCGAACCAGTTAAAAGCATAAAAGAATTTAACAAGGCTGGTATTGAAATAAAATGTGTATTATTACAAACGAATGATAAAGCAAAAGAAGCAATGTCTTTCGAACAAATTCAATATCAAGAAATTGCAAATGAAGAATGGGAAACGTCAACAATGCGTGATAAATTTGAAAATAAAAAGCACTTGTGGGTTGTTTATAGAGCTAAGGTTAAATATAAAAAACAAAAAGAATTAAAAACAGATGAGATTGTTTTAGTATCAGCATTTTACTGGAATATGCCAATCGCCGATTTAGATGGTGGATATTTTGATTTGTGGGAAGATACTGTAGGTAAAATTAAAAGTGGAAATTATAATAATTTTCTTAAAACAAAAGATAACAAAATTGGACATATACGGCCCAAAGCTACAAAAACAAATAATAGCATGATGACAATACAAGGGACAGAAGAAAAAATAAATAGCTTTTGGCTTAATGCAAGCTATATATCAAGTGAAATAAGTAAGAGGATAAGCAAAAAATAACTTAACTCCACACAAAAATATAAACATTGAAATCTATTCTATTTTAGTTGACTAGCCTAATTCGATCTGTTAAACTTATGATAGAACGATCGTTCGAATGAATGTTCGTAAGTTAGATATTGGAGGATAAGCAATGAGTATTAACGTAGTTGAATTGTTTGCAGGAGTCGGTGGATTTAGAGTTGGTTTAGAGTCTGCTTCTGATAAATATAAATTTGTTTGGGCTAATCAATGGGAACCATCTAGGAAAAATCAAGATGCATATAACTGTTATTGCAATCATTTTGGAAATGAAAATCACAGTAATGAAAATATTCATGATGTTGTGAAAGCATATCTACCAAATCACGATTTATTAGTGGGTGGATTTCCATGTCAAGATTATAGTGTTGCTAGTACAGGTGCGAAAGGCATTCAAGGTAAAAAAGGCGTTCTTTGGTGGGACATTCAATCTATCATAGAAACTAAAAGACCAAAGTTTGTACTATTAGAAAATGTCGATAGACTATTAAAATCACCAGCTTCTCAAAGAGGGAGAGATTTTGCAATTATTTTGGCTTGTTTTAAAGAGTTGGGATATTCTGTAGAGTGGAGAGTTATCAATGCTGCTGAGTATGGTTTCGCGCAAAGACGAAGACGAGTATTTATTTTTGCCTATAGAAATGACACCGATTTTGCTCAAAAGACAAAGTCTTTTGAATCTGATGAATTACTAAATAAATCAGGATTCTTTCAGTCATTATTTCCAACTATAAAAAAAGATAGTAAAAAGCATATTCCAAATACAGTAGAATTTGAGTTCGATGATTTACTTGATGTTTCGGAGCATTTTAGCATGAAATTCTATAATTCTGGAATAATGACT
>JBARWW010000202.1:0-1780 GCA_049647005.1 Acidaminobacteraceae bacterium
TACCTAGATAACTTCTCTTCAATATATCAAGTAATGTCGCCTAAACTAAGTGAAACTCGAAACAAAAGTTCCTTTGAATGCGTTGTCAATTCCTTTTGTGGCAATAGTATTGAGGTCCTGTGTTCCACAACAGATCTAAAAGACTCCCTTGACGAAGTTGTTGGTAGTATATGGGTATTTCAAGACATAAGTGGTTTAAAGGAATCACAAAGAGATCTTAAAAGACTTAATTTTTCACTTGAAGAAATAGTTCAAAAAAGAACACAGTCGCTTATAACTACTAATAAATCTCTTATAAATCAGATCCGAGAGAGGATATTTGCTGAAGAAAAAGTTGAACAACTTGCAAATTTTGATCACTTAACCGGTATTCCTAATCTAAGGAACTTTAATAAAAAGTTAAGTTTAACAACACAACTATCGATCTTAAATAAAACAAAGTTTGCCATTGTCTTTTTAGATATAGATAACTTTAAACATGTAAACGATACTTTAGGTCACAGTGTTGGTGATGAACTTCTTATAGCAGTTTCAAATAGATTTGAATTAACTCTTCGCTCTTGCGACTATGTTGCTCGTAATGGTGGTGATGAATTTATTATTATAATTGAAAATATTGAGGAAGGACATAGTTTAAACTCAGCAATTAAGCGAATAAATTCAGTTTTCCAAACTCCTTTTAACTTATCTACATCCGAAATAAATATTACGTCAAGCATTGGAGTTTCTATTTATCCAACACACAGTGAGGATACTGAAGACCTTATAAAATTTGCTGATATAGCTATGTATAATTCAAAGAACTCTGGAAAAAATAAAGTTACTATATTTAATAATGAATTAAGTGAAAATATATCAACCAAAGTTCAAATTATAAATGACCTGAAATTTGCTATAGCAAATAATCAGTTTTTCTTGAATTATCAACCACAGATAAACTCTATTACAGATGAAATTGTAGGTGCTGAAGCTTTAATTAGATGGATGCATCCTGAAAAAGGAGTTATTTCTCCACTCGACTTTATAAAAATATCTGAAGAAAATAATTTTATAATAGCTATTGGAAACTGGGTTATAGATGAGGTGTTTTCTAAAATAAATCAATGGACTAATAATGGTTTAACAATACCACCTATATCTATAAACTTGTCAGTTAAACAATTACAAAGTAATGAGTTAGTTGATCATATAAAATACTGTCTTAATAAATATAAAATTAACCCTTCGCTTATTGAATTCGAAATAACTGAAACTAGCATCATGCTATTTGAAAAACAAGCAACTCTATCTATTGATGAAATAAGTAATCTTGGATTTGGTATAGTGATTGATGACTTTGGAGTAGAATATTCATCCCTAAAATATATCAAATATCTACCTATTAAAACACTTAAAATAGATAAAATATTTATAGATGGTATTAATGTAAACTTAAAAGATGAAGCAATTATAAAATCTATAATTTCACTCTCAAAAGATTTGAGTTTCAATATTGTTGCTGAGGGTGTTGAGAAAAACGAACAAATAGATTTTTTGAAGAAATTATCCTGCAATGTGATTCAAGGCTATATATTCTCTAAACCACTAAGTACAGACGACTTTGAAGAATATATATACTCTAAAAGAAAATAAAAATTCCACCTTTTATTTTTTATAGGTGGAATTTTACTCGTATATTCATAACTTTTATAATTCTCTTGAATTCGAGTTTTTATTTCTTTGATTTTTTTTCAACAGCCTCGGCAGCACTATCAATTTTTGATTTCACCTTATCCTTAAC
>JBARWW010000203.1:0-8545 GCA_049647005.1 Acidaminobacteraceae bacterium
ATCCTATAGTATGCAAAAGGTTTTAAATCTTTCTTTTTTATATAATTCATAAAAAATGCTATCACGAAGTAAGCAACTATAAATGATACAAGTGTACCTACTAATAATATTACCCATTCAAAACTAGAAAACGCAAATCCAGCTTTTAATAATTTAATTAATGCTGCTCCAAGAAGAGTTGGTATAGCTAAGAAAAATGAAAACTCAGCAGCAACGGCGCGGCTTAGTCCATTAAATAGTCCACCAACAATTGTAGATGCAGATCTAGACATTCCCGGAATCAATGCCAAACACTGAAATAGGCCTATAAAAAGAGCTTGTTTATATGTTATTTGATGCTCTGTATTTACAGTTGCTCTTTTATCAAAGTTTTCTGCAATTATTATAAGTCCAGCTCCTATAATTAGCGTTATCGCTACAGGGAGTGGATGAAATAGTATTTCCTCAATTTGATCACCAAACGCAACTCCAAGAATACCAGCTGGTATAATACCAACTATTACCTTACTCCATAAACTAACATAGTTTTTCATATGTTCTTTACTATCAAATTTCGGAAAAACTTTATCTCTGAAATATATAATTACCGCAAGTATTGCTCCAGTCTGTATAACTATATTAAATACATTTGCGAACTCACCTTGAAAACTAAGAAATTTATTTGCTATTATAAGATGACCAGTTGAAGATACAGGTAAAAATTCTGTTAAGCCTTCTATTATACCTAAAATTATTGCTTTAATTATTAGATCCATTACGTCCTCCACATTCACTATTTATTATCCAGCCACCACTTATAACTTTTGTCTTTCTAATTTTACTATAAAGTTTTGAATATCTAGTAACTTTAAAAGCTTCTATAAATTTTTCTAAATTAATTTCACTTTCAAACATAACACCTATAATACTTCCACTATGTGCCACATTAATTCCAATAGCAGCAAATAAAAGTGCCATATCGCTTATCTCACTTAGATACTTTTTTTCTAAAACACATTGGTTACGCAAAGCACTACTAAACATAGATTCTCTTACACTTTCGTAATTTTCATTTCTAACTCCCCATATAAACTTAGAAAAAAGCAACTCTGAATCTTCTATATTTTGATCAAAAGCACCTTCATTTCTTAGACTTATGGTGCTTATACAATCTTCAAGTTCAAGTATTGCTATATTGCATGAAAATCCTTGATCTAACAATTCTATAAGTTCACACTTTAAATGTTTAAATAAAGCGATTCCTTTAAACATAACACTATCCGTTGGTTCAATTTCAACACATAATCTAGCAACCTCAATCGGACTAATTTGCTCTCCAAAATATTTAGAAACTGCAACTATCACAGCAACCATTTCCGATGTGCTAGTTGCATATCCTTTACCGTGAGGGAGTGGTGTATGAATTTCAATCTCAATTTCCAAAAGTTTTTTTTCATCGATATTGTAATAGTTCAGAGTTGCTTTAATTGCCATCTTTACCTTTTCTAATAGTTCAAACTTCTGAACACCTTGCTTAACTATTGCTGTAGAATATATATCTATTGGGCAAGATATAAGTGCTTCATCATACCCTATTCTTCCTTGAACAAATTCACCACAAGAACACGGAACGCTTACACTAATCATTGCTAAGTACCTCTTCTATAGCTTTTACAAGAATTACATTTTGCTCGTGTGATTTAACTGCAACCCTATAATAACTATTATCTAAACCTATATAATTACCGCATGATCTAATTAGAATAGACTTATCTAATAGTAAAGCTCTCAAATCTACATTTTTAAGAAGTTTAAACAAGATATAACTTCCCTTTGATTGGTAGACTTTTAAATCATGCATTCTACTTAACTCTTCATATAAATAAATTCTACTACTTCTATTAATACTTACAGTACGCTCTATATAATCTTTATCACTAAGACTAGCTATAAGGACTTCCTCAGCAACAGTATTTATAGACCAAGGTATATGTTGATTTTCGTAAAAATTTCGAAGATTCTTATTTGATGATATTAGGTAACCAATTCGTAGGCCTGGTATTGCAAAAAATTTTGTAGCAGATCTAAGTATAAACAGATTTTTATACTCATGTATTTTATCTATCATAGACTCTTCTTCTGATATAAAATCTATAAAAGCCTCATCTAAAAAAAGTTTGCATTCTAGATTGTTTTCTTCTACAAATCTCAAAAACTCCACTATTTTTTCTTTCTCTACTAACTTTCCAGTAGGATTATTTGGTGAACAAATCACTATAAGATCATAATTTGCAGCGTGACTTTTTAACTGTTCTATATTAACTATAAAGTTATCTTCTTCTTTTAATATATAAAAATCTGGTATTACACCTATTCTGTTTAAAGCTCTTTCATATTCCACGAAAGTTGGTGCAATAACAAGTGCCGCTCCAGGTTTTATATAATCAAATGTCTTATAAATCATTTCAATAGCGCCATTACCTATAAACAAATTATCACTTCTTATATTATGATAATTTGAAATAGAGTCTTTAAGCTTAATGTACTCTGGATCCGGATAATTTACCACCATATTAAGAGCGTTAATATATGCTGCTTTACCAAGTTCACTCATACCAAGTGGATTAATATTAGCACTGAAATCTATTATATCAGTTTCTATAATTCCATATTCTCTATTGATTTTGTATATATTACCGCCATGTTCAAATCTATTATTCATATATTCTCCTAACTATAAATTTACTTTACGATGCCTATACTACCTAAAAAGAATGCCAACTGTATTTTTACAATCAGCATTCTTAAAAAAATAGTATGCTAAAATATTTTTTTAGCATAGATATCTAAGTGATAGTAAAAGCATTCCTAGTATTGAAGATACATACATAATTCTGATTGTATCTTTTATATGTTTTGGAGCTGGAGTTTCGATGTAATCTCCCATTGTTGGTTTTATTTCAGTGTGTCCAAAATAAGAAGCCTTTCCTCCCAGCTGAATGTTAAGAGCTCCTGCAGTTGCAGCCTCAGAATAAGCACTATTTGGACTTGAATGGTTATTTCTATCACGAATTAAAATTTTAAATGACGCTTTGTAATTTAGTTTCAATAAAAATGCTGACACAACTACTAAAACACTTGAAAGTCTAGCTGGTATATAGTTTAAGAGGTCATCAAATTTAGCAGATGCATATCCAAAGTTATAGTACTTATCATTCTTATAGCCCACCATTGAATCAAGTGTATTGGCCGCTTTATATGCCATAGCAAGTGGTGGACCACCAATAATTATAAAGAATAGTGGCGAAATAATTCCATCTATTATATTCTCAGAAATTGTTTCAATAGTTGCTTTAACTATATCTTCCTTATTCATAGTTTCAGTATCTCTACTAACTAAATAAGAAATCCACTTTCTTGATTCTTCCAGATCACCATCTTTAAGCGTTTTGTATAATTTATTGCCTTCGTTTGCGAGACATCTTGTTGCAAATATTTGATAAATCATAAATACTTCTAAGATAGAAGCAAATATCGGCGATACAATTCTAGATACTTTAAGAATATAAAAATAAATCACATATGTTCCTACAACTATAATGAAAGTAAATAGAAAACCTGCATATTTTAGAGCCTTTTCACTTTTAAATAGTTTTCTAAATACTTTTTCTAAATTAGATATAGCACGTCCTATATAAACAACAGGATGAGGCATAACATATGGATCACCAAATATAAGATCAAGTATATATCCTAGGTATAATTCAAACATAATTAGGCTCTTAAAATTTCATATATTTTTTCTATATCTAAATGTTTTCTTAAGTGGGCAGCAAGTTTATCATATTCCCCATTTTTAAATTCTTCAAATGAACTAACTTCACTTTTTATGCTATCAAGACCCTTCTCTCGTCTAATTGAGTTAAGGAAGCCGCGAGTAAAGTTCATATCATCAAATATACCGTGTAAGTAGGTTCCAAATATATTTCCATTTTCATTAATACATCCATCGAAAACATCTACAGTCTCATTTAATCTCTTCTCAATTCTAATAAATGGCTTTGCACCTTCTTTAAGTTCTGTCTTACCCATGTGAATCTCATATCCACTTACAGGGGTAGATTTAATTTCACTTACTAATTCTGAGTCAAAATCCATCGTTCTTGCACTAACTTGAGTTGTCATCTTTTCTTCTTCAAAAATAGTTTCAACTTCTAAAAGAGCAAGTCCATTTACGACTTCAACTGAACTCTCAGTAAACATTGGATCAGATATTTTTTCTCCTAGTATTTGATATCCACCGCAAATTCCTACAATTCTTTTACCTTTTCTAGCAAATCTTAGAATTTCTTTTTCAATACCTGAATTTCTAAGATAAACCAAGTCTTCAATAGTATTTTTAGATCCTGGGATTATTAATACATCAGGGTCTCCTATACTTTCACCCCTCATAACATACCTTACATTTACATCTTCTTGAGTTTCAAGTGCATTAAAATCTGTAAAGTTAGACACATGTGGAAGATATAGCACCTCTATATTTATTGTTTTATTTCCATTAAAATCTTTTGAAAATCTATCTGCAAGGCTATCCTCATCTTCAATTTTAACATCTACATAAGGTACAACTCCAAGCACTGGTACATGAATTAAATCTTCTAACATTTTAAGGCCTGGCTTAAGTATTTCTACATCGCCACGGAACTTATTTATGATAACGCCTTTTACACGTTTTCGCTCTTCATCTGTAAGAAGCATTATTGTACCGTACAGTGAAGCAAATACCCCACCACGATCAATATCTCCAACAATTATAACTGGTGAATCTGATATCTCAGCCATACCCATGTTTACAATATCTTTGTCTCGTAGGTTAATTTCAGCAGGACTCCCAGCACCCTCTATTACTATAAAATCATAGGCATCAGATAAGTCACTATATGCCTCTGTAACTATTTCTTTAAGTTCTAATTTATAGTCATGATACTCCACTGCCGACATATTTTTTAAAACTTTTCCCATAACTATAACCTGTGCTTTTTTCTCAGCTGATGGCTTTAGTAGTACAGGATTCATATTTACATGTGGTCTAATACCAGCGGCTTCCGCCTGAACTACTTGAGCTCTTCCCATTTCATGACCCTCTTTTGTTATAAATGAATTAAGAGCCATATTTTGTGACTTAAACGGTGCTACTTTATGCCCGTCTTGCATAAGTACTCTACATAAACCTGCAACCATAATACTTTTTCCAACTGAAGATCCAGTACCCTGAACCATAATAGAATTTTTTTTCAATTTTAGCACCCCTATACGAACGATTTCGCGATTTTTTTTCTTATACCATACTAGCTTTGTCCCATTAATTTAATTAGTCATTTTTATATTTTTTTAGACTTGTAAGCAAATTAATAGCTATGTTTGGATTAGAATAAAAATGATTGTGAGCGTACGCTGCAAGTATATTCTCTTTGTAGTACCCGCATGTCCACTCGGTTTCGTCTGTCTCTCTTTTTTTCACTACATTGTAAGCGGTGTTTTCATTTGACTCAACTTTAGATCTATGAAATTCATGGGCTTTAAATGCAAGTCCCTTATTTCCAATTATAGAATTTTCTTTTGTCTCAACTTCAACATATCCAAAACGCTGAAGCCTCTTTGTCATATGGCTAGTCCCACTAATTAATCCACATAGCTTTCGAGTTTTTTCCTCTATATCTACAATTTCATCTAGTAGATACATAAGTCCACCACACTCAGCATATATAGGCATACCATTATCCGAAGCTTTTTTTATACTACTGATCATAGTAGTATTATCAGATAATTCTTTTGCAAATATTTCTGGGAATCCTCCACCTATATATAGACCATCTATACTAGCTGGTATTTCTTTATCTTTAAGAGGACTAAAATATATAATTTTTGCCCCAAGTTGCTCAAACAAATCAAGGTTATCTTGATAGTAAAAGTTAAAACTACTATCAAAAGCAACTCCTATATTTACACCTTCAAACTTGCCAATATTTTCTTTAATCAATACCAAATTATTAAAACTATAATCAACTTCAAGTTCATCATCTGATCCACAATTTAAAATCGCATCTACATCAACCGTTTCTTCAACCATAGATGCAATTATATCTATTTTTTCATCTAGCGTCTCAACTTCCACTGAAGGAATTAAGCCTAGATGTCTACTTTCAAGTTTTATCTTGCTATTTTTACTTAGATATCCAAAACACTTAACCTGTGTATATTTCTCTATAGCAGATTTTAAAATGTTATAGTGCTTTTCACCATGCACATTGTTTATAACCACACCCGCTAAATTAACATCACGGTCAAGCATACTAAATCCAAGTACCACAGCCGCAGCTGAAGCCGCTACTCCTGATCCATCTATTAAAAGAATAATAGGTGCCCTTAGTATCTTTGATAGGTGTGCTGTACTTCCAAGAGACATATCACCACTAAAACCATCATACATGCCCATAACACCTTCTATAATAGAAACATCTTTGCCACTCGAATTAATATTGTATAGGTGTTTTATAGACTCCTCATCTAACATCCAAGAATCTAAGTTCCTAGATTTACAACCCGTAACATGAGTATGAAAAGCTGGATCTATATAGTCAGGTCCAGTCTTAAATCCTTGTGTTTTTAGGCCTCGCTTTACCATTGCTTTCATAAGCCCAAGTGTAAATGTTGTTTTTCCAACATTACTACTTGCTCCTCCAATTACTATTCGCTTAGTCATATATTCAACTCCATTTATAAACACTATATATTTATATCCTACCACTATAATTTAAGTTTTTAAGGAATGCGTATTCTTTTTCATCATACTCAATTACAGTAACCGAACAATTATCTATTGCAAACTTCCAGTAACCTTCCATACTAGCTAGTATCTCTTTTGATAATAGCGCTCGTATTACGCCTGAGTGTGATACTACTAAAATATTTTTTTCTTTTTCCTTTTCACCTTTACGAAGACTAGGTGGTGTTCCATCAGAAATTTTAAACAAATACTCTTTTTTTATAATATCAAATTCAGAGTTAACTCTTTCATAAAAGGTGTTTAAACTCTCACCTTCTGGAGTAGTTAATTTATAATAATCCTCCATCCACTTTTCGTAGTATTCTTTATCACTTTCAAGTATTTGCTTATGACTTAAACCTTCCCAATTACCAAAGTTCATCTCACGAAGTCCTTCTCTTACTATAATTTTTTCCTCGGATATAGCAGAAACTATACACGCTGTTTTATACGCTCTTTGTAAATCTGAACATATGACCTTATCAAACGTTATATGTTTCAATAATTCATAACATTCTCTAGCTTGCCTCTCACCTTTTTTTGTTAATTTTGTATCTAAAAAACCAGAGTATATACCTTGCATATTGGCCTCTGACTCACCATGTCTTACCAAGTATAATTTCATTTTTTCACCTAACCTACAAATTTAAATACTATGATAGATCCAATTAAATATACAATCTCACCAATTTCAATACTAGCACCGATTACATCGCCAGTTATACCACCTATTATCTTAGTAACGTGAGCCCTATATAAGTATGTAAATATTATCATAGGAATTATAATAATTATGCTTTGTATAAATACAAGAGAAGATAGTAATAAAATAAATGATGTAATAACAAGACTCTTAGTTTCAACCTTGCCTATAAACATATTGCCCATACCTTCTTTTCTTGGATATATAGCTTTGTAACATATAAATGGTACCATTGCTCTTGAAAAAATCGGCATAAGAAATATTACATATATTATATACTGACTTGGAACACTTATATAAAGTGCAATTTTTAAAACTACAAGTGATACAAGTGATATAACTCCATTTGCACCAATTCTAGAATCCTTCATGATCTCAAGAATTCTCTCTCGGTCACGATTAGAGTATATTCCATCAAAAGTATCTGATAATCCGTCTAAATGTAGACCACCAGTTATTAATATTTCAGCTATTACAAGTACTGTACTTATAGTTATTAGTTCTAAATCTAGATATGAAAATGCATAATATAGAATAGATAAAAAAACTCCAATTATAGCTCCTACAACAGGAAAATAGATGATTCCTTTTGTAAAATCATCCACATCTACGTCCAGATTTTTATTAATTGGTATCCTTGTTAAAAATTGTGTAAGTAAAATTAATCTTTTCAAAATAGTTACCTCTTTATTTGATTTTAATTTCTATTCCTGAAACGACAAAATAAACTTCATCTGATTCTTTTGCAACAAGTTGATTAACCTTACCAGCTATATCTCTAAAAATTCTGGCAAGTCTATTTTCTGGAACAATTCCCATGCCCAGTTCATTTGTTACAAGAATCAAACTTAGCTCATTTTTTCTTGCTTCTTCAAGTAATAGCTCTGCTTGAGTTAGTATTAACTTTTCAAGAGAATCAATTTCTTCTCTTGTAATTATATTGAAGTCGTACTGATTATCTGCAAACATAATGTTTGAACACATAATCGTAAGACAATCAAGAAGTGCACTGTCATGATTTACTTTTATATGTTTTA
>JBARWW010000204.1:0-2785 GCA_049647005.1 Acidaminobacteraceae bacterium
ACGTATAGGTATATTAGCTTCTTTCGCTTTATCAACTACCATCTTAACTCTCTCTTCGCTACCTATATTGCCTGGATTAATTCTTAGCTTATCAACACCCGCTTCTATAGCGAGTAGTGCTAATTTATAATCAAAATGAATATCTGCAACTAATGGTATGTGAATTCTTTTCTTTATATATTTTATAGCTTTTGCAGACTCAACGTCCGGTACAGCTACTCTTATAATATCACAACCTGCTTCTTCAAGTCTTAGAATCTGTTCTACCGTGGCATCTACATCTTTAGTAAATGTGGTAGTCATAGACTGAACAAGTATTGGTGAGTCTCCACCTATATACTTATCACCTATCTTAATTTTTTTTGTTTTCTTTCTATTTATCATATAAACCTCCTAAAATATCTGGTTATTTATAATTTAAAATTTTTTAATCTTATTTTTAACTTCATTTATCTTAATACATCTTTAAATACAAGTAATATCATAAGTGTTATTAGAATCGCAAAACCAATAAAGTGAATTTTGCCTTCAACTTCTTCGTTTAACGGTTTACCTCGAACGAACTCTATAAGTATAAATACTATTCTACCTCCATCAAGTGCTGGAAAAGGAAGTAAGTTAAAGATACCTAGGTTAATTGAGATAAGTGCACCTAGTGATAATAAATCAAGAATTCCACTCTGCGCAGCTGAACCTATCATCTTATACATTCCAACTGGACCAACTACATCTCCGTCACTTACACCTTTAAATGGCATAGAAACTAAGAATGTAACTATCTCCTTTGATATATTGCCTACATTTGTTATAGCAAAGTAGGCACTCTTTCCAATATCTTTTTTAGGTAAATATCTTATACCAATTAAAGATCGACCAGTTTCTTCATCAAGCATAGGAATAAGAGATATAGTTTTTAAACTACCGTCATTTTTCTCTAAATCAATTTTTATTAATTCACTTGACTTAGAATCTGAAATATTTGATATGATATCATCCCAATTAGTAATTTCAACTCCATTAATAGCTACAATTCTATCATTAGTTTCAATTCCTGCCTTAAAAGCTGGAGAATCTGGTGTAATCTCGCCCATAATATTCGTTGGGAAACCAAGTGTTATAAATAGAACAAATAAAAGTATCATGGCTAATATAAAGTTCATAAAAGGTCCTGCAACTAAGACAGATAATTTTCTTAGTGGACTCTTACTTGAAAATGAACGTGGGTGATCAGACTTTTCGTCTTCACCTTCCATGTTTACAAAGCCACCAATCGGAAAAGCACGAATAGTATATAATGTTTCTTTTCCTTGTTTCTTAAGTAACTTTGGTCCCATTCCTATTGAAAATTCATGAACATAAATACCGTTTAACTTTGCCGCAGCAAAGTGGCCAAATTCATGAAATAAAACTAAGGTACAAAATACTAATATAAAACTTAAAATACTTAGTAACATACAATCACCATCTCTTTCAACATATTGTAAATATCTATTATTATCTTAAAACTAATACGATCTATAAATAGATCTAATTTTCTCACGTGTTTCTTTATCAACTGCTAGTATATCAGCTAAATTTGGCTTCATAATATTACTATGCTTGCCAATCATTTTTTCTATATTATTTGAAATGTCATAAAATCCAATTTTTTCATTTATAAAAAGATTTACAAGTTCTTCATTTGCTGCGTTAAGAACAGTTGTATATGTTCCGCCTTTTCTAAGTGCATCAAAAGCAAGTTCTAGACATGGAAATATATCTAACTTTGGCTTCTCAAATGTAAGTTTGCTAAGTTCTGTTAGATCTAGTCTTTTATAATCTGAATTAACTCTATCTGGATAAGTAAATGAATATAGTATGGGTAATTTCATATCAGGAAGTCCAAGCTGAGCTATTACAGAACTATCTTTATACTCAACCATTGAATGTATTATGCTCTCTGGATGAACTACAACATCAATCTGATCTGGACTTACATCAAATAGCCACTTTGCTTCAATTACTTCTAGTCCCTTATTCATAAGTGTTGCTGAATCTATAGTAATTTTTTGACCCATTGTCCAATTCGGATGCTTTAAAGCCATAGAAACATTGCTACTTTCGATCTCCTTTTTAGTCTTTTGTCGAAAAGGGCCACCAGAAGCTGTAAGTATAACCTTATCAATTTCAGAGTATTTGTTTCCCTGAAGGCACTGGAAGATAGCACTATGTTCACTATCTACTGGTATTATCTCTGATTTATACTCTTTTGCAAGCGCCATTATAAGCTCACCTGATGTTACAAGTACTTCTTTATTAGCAAGCGCTACTCTTTTTCCACACTTTATAGCTTCTATAGTTGGCTCAAGTCCGATATTACCAACTAAGGCCGATACAACAATATCAGTATCAACTAAGGCTGATATCTCTTTTAACCCCTCTAACCCTGTTAATAATTTTACTTTTATAGATAAAGTATTTATTTCCTTTTTTAATTTTTTATAACTAATTTCATCGTAACAAACAGCGTACTCTGGCTCAAATTCAATAATTTGCTTAAGCATAAGCTCACTACTTCTATTACAACTTAATGCAACTACTTTATAATCATTCTTATACTCTCTGCATATCTCTAAGGTTTGTGTACCTATTGAACCAGTAGAACCAAGTATTGATATTCTTTTCATATATATAAACTCCTCTCAAAGAATTGTTTTCATCGTAAGTTTAATTATACTCTACATAAAACTTTTTTGTTAGCACTCTTCATATTTTAACTCTTTTGTAAACATAATGGTATGTAATA
>JBARWW010000205.1:0-3594 GCA_049647005.1 Acidaminobacteraceae bacterium
TGATCCTAATGGTAAGTCAGATGCTGAAGTAATGAGATTCTGTCAGAGTTTCATGACTGAGTTATATAGACATATCGGCCCTGATGTAGATGTTCCAGCTGGAGATATCGGTGTTGGTGGAAGAGAAATCGGATACATGTACGGTCAATATAGAAGAATTAAAGGCGCATTCGAAAATGGAGTATTAACTGGAAAAGGATTATCTTATGGTGGATCTTTAATCAGACCAGAAGCTACTGGCTTTGGTGTTACTTACTTTACAAAAGAAATGTTAGCTACACAAGGTGAGACGTTTGAAGGTAAAACAGTTGCATTATCTGGATTTGGTAACGTTACGTGGGGAACTGCGATCAAGGTTACTGAGTTAGGTGGTAAAGTTGTTACTCTTTCTGGTCCAGACGGATACGTTTACGACGAAGCTGGCGTTGCTGGCGAGAAAATTGATTACTTACTAGAAATGAGAGCTAGTGGAAATGACAGAGTTAAGGATTATGCTGATAAGTTTGGTGCTAAGTTCTTTGCTGGCGAAAAGCCTTGGTCAGTTAAAGCTGATATTGTTATTCCATGTGCAACTCAAAATGAGATTCATATAGATGATGCTAAGATGATTGTTGCTAATGGTACTAAGTATGTTTGTGAAGCTTCAAATATGCCTACTACAAATGAAGCATTAAACTTCTTATTAGAAAAAGGCGTATTTGTTGGACCTGCTAAAGCAGCTAA
This sequence comes from Acidaminobacteraceae bacterium, assembly GCA_049647005.1. GTDB lineage: Bacteria > Bacillota > Clostridia > Peptostreptococcales > Acidaminobacteraceae > JBARWW01. The sequence continues at coordinate 724 of JBARWW010000205.1, forward strand.
TGCTGGTGGAGTTGCAACTTCTGCTCTAGAAATGTCACAGAACTCTATGAGATTATCTTGGACTGAAGAAGAAGTAGATGCTAAATTACAACAAATCATGAAAAACATCCACGACAATGCTATGAAAGCTTCTAGCGATTATGGCTTAGGTTACAATTTAGTAGCTGGAGCAAATATTGCTGGATTCGTTAAAGTAGCAGAAGCAATGATGGCTCAAGGTAACTATTAATTAATAGTTAAAAATTAGATTAGATAGGACGAATTTTAAGTTTGTCCTATCTATATATATATTATTGGTGCCCAGAACATGGGAGAATAGGGAATGAAGTAAAAACTTCAGCGGTCCCACCACTGTGACGTGGAGTATCTAAAGTAATACCACTAGATTTTATCTGGGAAGGTTTTGGATATTATGAAGCTTAGCCAGGAGACCTGCCAATAATATTAAACATGAATTAGGTAAGATTCGTGATTTGTTCTTTTTATTTATAAAGGGGACAAGTCTCGAGTCTTTTTTGTTTTTTGAAAAACAAAATATAAGACATGTTATTGAGGCTGTACTTATATGTAATTTTAAGGCAAAGAACTTCTGTTTAAGTATGATGTTAATATTTTTACAATAGACTAGGGGGTTTATGTATGTTAAAAGAAGCACTGAAAAATATAAAGTCGCCAGATAAAGATTATTTGGAACTGTCGAAAACAAGAATAGATAATCTTATAAAACCAAAGGGTAGCCTTGGTAAATTAGAAGAAATCTGTGCAAAAATATCATCTATACAGAAAAATATTTATCCGGAAGTAGATAAAAAATCAATCATTGTTTTTGCAGCTGATCATGGAATATTTGAAGAAGGCGTTGCTATTACACCTAGAAATGTAACACTTATTCAAGCTGTTAACATGACTAAGGGTCTAACTGGTGTATGTGCACTTGCAAAACAAAGTGGATCTGAAGTAGTTGTTGTTGATGTTGGTATTGATAGTAATCATAAAGAAATAAAAATAATTGATAGAAAACTTATGCATGGAACAAATAACTTTACAAAAGAGTCTGCTATGAATTATGAAACTGCAGTTAAATCGATTGAAGTTGGAATAGAAATGGCTTATAGAGAATACGGAAAAGGTGTAAAACTTATAGGTGTTGGTGAAATGGGAATAGGGAATACTACACCATCATCAGCAATTACAGCGGTATTTGGAGATTATAATGCTCGTGAGGTAACGTGGCTTGGAGCAAATCTACCTATGGAAAGGCTAGAAAAAAAAATATCAGTAGTAGAGGCTGGTATAAGATTAAATAGACCAAATAAGTTAGATCCAATAGATGTTCTTTCTAAAGTTGGAGGTCTTGAAATAGGAGCAATGGCTGGTGCTATGATTGGAGCAGCATCAAAAGGCATGCCTGTTGTTATAGATGGTTTTATATGCACTGTAGCGGCTATTATAGCTACTAAGATAGAGCCAAAGGTAAAAGACTACATTATAACATCACACTACTCTATGGAAAAAGGTGCAAAGCTTGCATCTGAAATACTTGGTATAGAGCCAAGTCTTAAATTAGATCTTAGACTTGGAGAAGGTAGTGGAGCGGCAGTTATGTTCAATGTAATAGATTCGGCTATTTGTATGAACAAGTATATGGTTACTTTCGATGAGGGTGGATTTAGCTTATAAAACATTTGATATTTAATGTTATTTGAAAGAGCTTATTTGCGAGAAATTCAATTAGAAAAAAAGGTGTTGAAGGGCGATGTGTAAAACATCGTCTTTTTTATGTCTTAATTATTAAATCACAACTAATAATTAAGACGTAAAAACTTGGATATAAATTACAAATTGTTTCGATAAACGAACAATTAATAAAATAATCTAATAAGGAAAAATAAAAGTACAAACTTATAATATATACACAAAGAAAGCTGTTGTTATAATTTATTTTATATGATATTCTTATATTAAATACATAAAGGCTAACTATGCATATAATATAAATATTCAAAATGTTAAAAATTTGTTATACTATATATGTCTTGTATTAGTAACTAATGCATAAAAGAATGTTAAAAATATGAATAACTTTGTATGTAATATATAAATGAAATAGTATTAAACTTAAAAATGTGGTGGCCTATAATCATCCAAATAGCAAATAAATAATGCTTAAGTTAGAAGTGAAATAGTGGATAATATCAAGGGGATTTCCTTGATGATATATATATCTATAAGTTCTAAATTAGAAAACATATTATGACGAAACAATTTATTGAAGAGGGTGAAGATTTGATTAAAGAAACTGGGGTAGGGATCAAAGATATTCTGAACATGAAAGCGCTTGAAAAGTGTAAAGTGATTGCTGGTGAAAATGGTCTTGATAGAATTATTACTAGAGTTAACGTTATGGCTGACCCTGATATTTTAAGTTGGGTAGATGAAGGGGAGTTCCTTTTAACTACCGGTTACTTTTTTAAGACAGCTAAGTTAGAAACTCAAATGAACATTATCAGAGAGTGTAATTACAAGAGACTTTCCGGTATTGGCATTAAAATTTTCCCGTACCTTGAAAAACTTTCAGATGAGATAATTGAACTTGCTGATAAATTGAACTTTCCTATAATTGAATTAGATTATGAGATTCCATTTACTGATATTATGACTCCTGTATTTCAAGAAATATTTGATAGACAGTCATCTATTATTAGAAAAGTAGAAACGGTACATAAGGATACTATGAATGTAATACTAAAGGGTGGTGGAGTAAAAGATATACTAAATAGTTTGTCTAAAACTTTAGAAAATCCAGTATTGCTTAAAGATCACCATTTTGATGAATACACATTAGATTCTACTTGTGATCAAAATATGTAT
>JBARWW010000206.1:0-4780 GCA_049647005.1 Acidaminobacteraceae bacterium
AATATATATTGAACCTGAGCTTATAAGGCAAAAATATAGACTAAATAGTGTAGTTTGGATTAAACATATACTAAAATTTAACTTGATTTGTTATAAAACCATTATATTTACATAAAGAGTTAAGAAAAATGGATATGTTAATAAATATTAATATACAATAAGAGTTTTGAAAGGCTTGTAAATGCTATATTCTTCTTAAATGCCAATTATGAAAATCATAAAAAAATACTTTTATAAAAAATAACAATTGATTTTTTTATAAAAGTATATAAAATGAATAATTAATATGAGAAGTTATTAATTTAAGTAGTACTAAAAAAATAACTTGTGATATCAAAATTTTAAAGCAGTAACAGGTCATTTAAAAGTAGCTCTATAAATGTAATTTATCGATACAAAAATAAAAAAATAGCGTCTTTATAAGTATACAACAATGATTTTGTTATGAATATTATATGAAACCTAGGGGGAAATGTTATATGTTATGTAAAAACTTACAAAAGTGCGATCCAGAAATCTTTAAGTCTTTAGAAGACGAGTTCAACAGACAAAACAATGGTATAGAGTTAATTGCGTCGGAAAACAACGTTAGCCCAGCAGTTATGGAAGCTATGGGTAGTGTTTTTACTAATAAATACGCAGAAGGTTACCCTGCAAAGAGATATTATGGCGGTTGTGAGTTTGTAGACGTTGCTGAGAACTTAGCAATCGATAGACTTAAGGAATTGTTTGACGCTGAACATGCTAACGTTCAGCCTCACTCAGGAGCTAATGCTAATCTTGCTGTATACTTCGCTATGCTAAAGCCAGGTGACACTGTTATGGGTATGAACTTAACTCATGGTGGTCATTTAACTCATGGTAGTCATGTAAATATTTCGGGTGTATATTTTAACTTCGTAGATTATGGTGTTACAAAAGAAACTGAGCAAATTGATTATGATGAAGTAAGAAGAAAAGCTCATGAGTGTAAGCCTAAGATGATTGTTGCTGGTGCATCTGCTTACCCAAGAAAAATAGATTTTGTAAAATTCAGAGAAATTTGTGATGAAGTTGGAGCTTTGCTTATGGTTGATATGGCTCACATTGCTGGTTTGGTTGTTGCTGGACTGCATGATAATCCATGTGAAGTAGCTGACTTTGTAACTACAACGACTCACAAGACTCTTAGGGGACCTCGTGGTGGAGCTATTCTTTGTAAAGCTGAGTATGCTAAAGCTATCGATAAAGCTATCTTCCCTGGTATTCAAGGTGGACCACTTATGCATGTAATCGCTGCTAAAGCTGTAAGTTTTAAAGAAGCTTTAACTCAAGAATTTAAAGACTATCAAGCTTCAGTTGTTGAAAACTGTAAGATTATGGCTGATACATTAACAGGTAGAGGATTTAGACTTGTTTCTGGTGGAACTGATAACCATTTATTCTTAGTTGATCTTAGAAGTAAAGGTTTGACTGGTAAGGCAGCTGAAAAAATGTTAGGTGAAGTAGAAGTTACAGTAAACAAAAACACTGTACCTTTTGAAACTGAAAGTCCTTTTGTAACTAGTGGAATTAGAGTTGGAACTGCAGCTGTAACTACTAGGGGTATGGGTGCTGATGAGATGGTTGAAATTGCAAACATAATGGCTGATACTTTAGAAGAAAAAAGTACTAAAGAAGAATTACATGCTAGAGTTACTGCTCTTTGCGAAAGATTCCCAATTTACGATTCTATGTAATTTAAAATTGAATTAATTAGATTTTATATTTATAATCTAATATTGAAACTACTAGGAGTTTAGGCTACTAGTAGTTTTTTTGTGCCAAAATACTTGTAATCTTGCATTTGTAACAGATAAATGATGGCATGAGTATTCTCTTTGAGTTATAATGAGCTATGACTTAAAGTAATGGGGGGATTCTATGGATAGCATACTAGTAAACAACTTGGTGCAAAATATTTTGCGTGAGATTGATGAGGGTATCCATATAGTTGATAAAGATGGTAATACAGTATTATATAACACTGCAATGGAAAATATTGAAGGTCTAAATAAACGAGACGTTGTAGGAAAACACATACTAGAAGTATTTAGAGACTGGAATCCTGAGAATAGTACATTGCTTATGGCTATCAAGGAAAAGCGTGTAGTAAAGCGAAAGATGCAGTCATACTTTAACTTTTCAGGACAAAAGATAACAACAGAAAACATTACGTATCCAATTTTTGGCGCTGATGATTCAATTCTTGGCGCCGTTGAGATTGCAAAGAACTTTACAAATGTAGAGAAGATGTCTAATCAGATATTATCTTTAAGAAAAGAATTAGTTAAGACAACTACTAACTTTGAAAATGTAAGTAGACACTATAAATTTGAAGATATTATAGGAAATAATAAAATTTTTCTACAAGCTATAAAGATATCAAAACGTGCATCAAAGTCAGATTCTAGTGTTCTTATAGTAGGCGAAACCGGAACTGGTAAGGAGTTATTTGCTCAAAGCATTCATTCGCTGAGTGCAAGAGATGATGGCCAGTTTATAGCTCAAAATTGTGCTGCGCTCCCAGAGACACTACTTGAGAGTATACTCTTTGGAACAACTAAAGGCAGTTTTACAGGAGCGGAAAATAGAGCAGGTTTATTTGAACAAGCCAATGGTGGAACTATGTTTTTAGATGAGATAAACTCTATGAGTAGCTCTCTTCAAGCTAAGTTACTTAGAGTACTTCAGGAAGGTTATGTTAGACGTGTAGGTGGAAACAAAGATATAAAAATTGATGTGCGAATCATTGCGGCTTCCAATGTAAATCTCGGAGAAATGATAGAGGATGGATCATTTAGAAAGGATTTATATTATAGAATAAACGTTATAAATGTTCAAATTCCACCACTACGAGAAAGGAAAGATGATATTATATTACTTACTGATTATTATATTAGAAAATATAATAAAAAACTTGATAAAGATGTATGGATGATAAGCAAAGATCTTCAAGAAGTCTTTATAAATAATCAGTGGAAGGGTAATATACGTGAACTTAAAAATATTATAGAGAGTGCTATGAATATGGTTGATGACGAACACGTTATAACAAAAGAACATATCCAAAGCCATTTAGATGAATACTTCTGTACGATAAATGCGAACTTAGTATCTGAAGATATTATACTATCGAGCACTGAAGATATAGAATTTGATGGATTAAATGAATATATAGAGAGAAGAGAGCGAGAAATTATAGGCTATTATCTAAAAAAAAATGATGGAAATGTAACATTTGCAGCAAGAGATCTTAAAATATCACGTCAAAATCTACAATATAAGGTTAAAAAACTTAAAATATGAATAACGCAAAATGTTTTGCAGTAATAACGCAAAATATTTTGCGTTATTTTATTTTTTTGCGGTAAAATTCAAATTACAAATTAATTGTTAGAATATTTATAATAATCATACAATGCTTATGCAAGCTTTATTAATTTTTAAAAAATTGCTTTAATAAAATTTAAAGTTTGGAAGTGTTGAAAATACCAGAGTGTAAATTTTAATTAAAATAATGTATATATAATAAGTGCAAATATCAAGTGTATACAGTGTTTTTGGCACGGAGATTGCAAATAAATATAGTGAAGAAAATTTGTATGATAAATATTAATAAGGCTTCTAAATTTTGACGCCAATAAAAACGGAGGTAACAAAATGAGAAAAGATAATATTAAAATTGTAATTTGGGGATTCGGAGCAATGGGTAGCGGAATGGCGAGAATGTTACTTAATAAAAAAGGCGTTGATATTGTAGGTGTATGTGACAGACATGACGATAGAGTTGGAAAAGACATATTTGAGATATTAGATATAGAAAGAAACGGAAGACCATCGGTAATAGTTAATAATAATATAGAAGAAATTTTAACAGAAGGATCTTGTGATCTTTGTTTATGTGCAACAGATTCATTTACTAAGGCTGCTTTCCCTAGACTTAAGTATGTACTAGAGCAGAAGGTAAATGTTATTTCAACTGCAGAGCAAATGGCTTATCCAAAAGCACAGAATCCAGAGCTTGCTAAAGAATTAGATGAAATTGCTAAGGCGAATGGAGTATCTATTCTTGGAACAGGAATCAACCCAGGTCTTATCATGGACTTATTAGTTGTAACATTAACTGGTTGTATGTTAGATGTTGATTCAATTGAAGCTAAGAGAGTTAACTCGCTTTCACCATTTGGACCAGCTGTTATGGAAGAGCAAGGCGTTGGTATAACTGTTGATGAATTTAACAAAGGTGTTGCAGATAAAACACTTGCAGGACATGTTGGATTTGAAGAATCAATTCATATGATCGGTGATGCTATTGGATGGCCAGTTGATAAAATTGAAACTCAAATGAAACCTATCATAACAACTGTAGATAGAAAGTCTCCTTACGGATTTGCTGCTGCTGGTAATGTTGCTGGTGTTAATATGACGGGTCAAGGTTTTGTTAATGGAGAAGCTAAGATTGATATGATTCATCCACAACAAATTGAGCCAGAGATGGAAGGTACATTTACTGGAGACTACATTACTTTAAAAGGAACACCAGAAGTAAACATGGCTATCAAGCCTGAGGTTGAAGGTGGTCTTGGAACTATCGCTATGTGTTGTAACATGATTCCACAAGTAATCAATGCTCACCCAGGTCTTAAAACTATGCTTGATTTACCAGTTCCAAGAGCTATTATGGGCGATATGAGAGAATTAGTAAGATAATAAAATTATTAGAGTCTTCTTTTATAGGACTTTAATAAAAGAATCTATA
>JBARWW010000207.1:0-5271 GCA_049647005.1 Acidaminobacteraceae bacterium
GGCGTTATATCAATTCTATCTTTATAGTCTTTATCTTCTATATTTATAATAAGAGGTGCTAGTGAAATTTTATACTTGGCTAAAATCTCATCTGATAGATCACATGTCGAATCTGCAATTAATTTAATCATACTTTCCTCCCATAATAGTTCTTTTACTTAACTATTATATACTATATGTACATAAGTTGAAGTAAATACAAATTATTTTTACAATTTTCTCACATTTAGGGCATTAGTATAAAACTATTGGCAACATTTCTCTCTCCACCATCAGAAGGTTGATTAAGAATTTTACCATCATAATAGAGTGTTGTACTACCACCACCATCGAGATTATATGCATCTTCAACTCCAAGAATTAGTAACTTTTCTTGGATTCTCTCAAGAGTTATGCCTTTACTCCAGTCATTATTTCTGCCATCAACAACTATAAGGAGAATATCACCATTTGGATACTTGCCTATAATCGTTCTTGGATGTTTAGTATTTTTCCAAGCAGCAGGTATAACTGTTTTTTTTGAAGCAACTATAAGGCTTGGAATAAAACTTAAACCCTGATATGGATTTAAATTTTCTATTTCTTTATTTGTATTTGGAGTAATCCCTATGAACTCTCCTATAGAGTTTATACCCACAAAGTTAATCTTTTCATGGTTTTTTACAAATTTTTTCTTAAATTTTCCATCAACTACTGTTGCACCTACCATAGACGTATAGATTTTGCCATTCGATGTGAATTTACCAAATCCACCACCATTTATAGCTAGTAGCGCCCCGCTTGACTTTGCCATTGATGATGTAGTTTCAAATCCACCAACCCTTCCATCCGCAAGCACCACTTTAAAGCTCTTAGGGTTATACAGTTTGATTTTAACCATAAACCCTCTATAACCAAGCTCTTCAAGTTTAAATATCTTAAGCTGATTATTGATTGACTCTTTATAATATATTGGTTTACCAAGTATATTTAAAATTTTATTTTCATATATATCAGATGAAACTCTCACCTGCGTTTTGGCTTTTTCAAGACTATAATTAAGCATATTTATTATAGATAAATAGCTACTATTAATGCTATCATACTCGCTTGTAATATCAGAAAGTCTCCATCTTACATCCGAGATACTTGAGTCCATTTTATTTACCGAAACATTTGTATCTATTTCTCTTATTTCAATCACATGATCCTCATCCATGACTTTAATTAGCTCCTTAGCACCTACTTTAGGTGAGATCAGTAACATAAGAACTACAATTGGTGCAAACATCATAAATACAAATGCACTAAACCTACTCATTTGGAGCCTTCCTAAGAATTTCAAGATTTTTGATTAACTCAATTAGTCTTATATCAAGTTCTTCTAATTTTTGACTTGTAGCTTTCTGAAGGACAGATGTATCATTAATAACACTATCAATGCCACTTACATCTTCAAATATCTGAGTCATATTATCATTAAAAGCGTTTATACTTCCATTTAATATACTTATATCATACTTAAGAGTTGCTATATCTTCCTTTAGATCATTTACATCTGACCTAGTAGCTTCATAATTTTTATAATATTTATCATCAAGCGTTTTTATAGAAGAATCAAAATAATTTTTACTATATGCATAGCTAAAATAGACAAATGTACTCCATACTATAACTAGCGCAAGTCCTATAAGTAACTTTCCTCGCCTGCTTACGTGAATTTGTTCATTCATTAGTATCACTTTCCTTCTTACTAGATATTATTTATTTGTGAGGCTATAATTTTAATGTAAAACCATTATATTTTAACCATTCTCTACTCTCTTTATAATCAGGTAGGATGCCACCAACCATAGTCCAAAACGACTTTGAATGATTCATATGAGCCAGATGACACATTTCATGTACAACAAGATAATCTACTATATTAAGCGGAGCCATTATAATCCTATAGTTAAAGTTGATAACTCTATCTGATGTACAAGAACCCCATCTACTTTTTTCATTTTTAAATGTGATTTCTTTTGGTTTTGATTTAAAATGACTTTGGTATATTTTAACCCTAGCCTTTATAATTTTTCTTGCTTCTTGCCTATAAAGTGTGTCTATGGCTTTTGCAATTACTTCTCTTTCATCTGTGTTTGACTCAACCACAATATGATCTTTATCAATCTTTGCAACACTCTTAAAAATTTCACTGTTGATAACTAGCTTAAGTTCATAAGTTTTCCACAAAACTCTATACATATCACCAGATTCGTAGTCACTCTCTGGTTTTTTTTCTTTTGCTTCAAAATACTTATCCATATGCTCTATAATCCACTTAGATTTAGACTCAAGTAGTTCAAGCACTTTTGATTCATCGCTACCCTTTGGAGCTCTTACACGTACCATTCCACTCGGTTCTATTCGTATCTCAACTGATTTTCTCTTTCTATATTCTATAAAGTAATTAATTTCTCTATCTTCTATTATTAGCTTCATAACTCACCTTCCAAAGTAAATTTTACCACAATGAAAATACAGTGCTACATTTATTTAAAATCTAACATATATTTTTTAAATATATATCTTTTTTTTTTATAATAGCAAGTTTACAATTTTTCTATTGCTATATATGCAATTTAGTTATAACATGTTTTCGAGTTTAAAGGAGGTTAAATTATGACCATTGATAATAAGAACACCATATATAAGGAAAAAATAAGCGAGGCACTTGATAAACTAGATAAAATTTCATCTGAATTAAAGAACAAGTATGTTGAGAGAAATTTTGTAATAGATAACTGCATTAAAGCATTGATAACAGGTCAATCAGTACTACTAATAGGACCACCAGGAACAGCCAAAAGTGCAATTACAGATGATTTATGTAAAAGAATAGAGAAGGGAAATTACTTCTCTTGGTTATTAAATAGAACTTCTGATCCCTCAGAGATTCTTGGACCTTTTAGTTTAAAGGCTATGGAAAATGATAAATTTCTTAGAGTTACAAAGAGCAAACTTCCGGAAGCAGAAATTGTATTCCTCGATGAAATCTTTAAATGTAATGAACCTACTTTAAATATACTACTGCCTCTTATAAACGAAAAGATATTTTATAATGACGGTGTTTCAAACTCAGTTCCATTAGTTACTCTGTTTGCTGCTTCAAATGAATTCCCTGATGAGGATTCACTAATGGCACTATATGATAGACTTATGTTTAGACTTAATCTTGATTATGTTCAAGATTGCGATAATAAACTTGCTATGTATAAAGGTTTTTTAAATAGATCCAAAATAGAAACTACTATGATCTCACTTGATGAAATTCATATGTTATCAAATGTTCTTAACGATATTGAGATAAGTGATGAAATACTAATTGAATATATAAAACTTATGAACCTTCTTTTCCAAGAAGGTATTATCATATCAGATAGAAGGCAAAACGAAACACTTAAAGTTTTAAAAGCAAATGCTATGATGAACCGCAAAACGTCGGTTGATATTCTTGATTTTCCTTGCCTTAAAGCCGTCCTTTGGAGTATGCCAGATGAGATTGAAATTATAGATAATATACTTAAAGAATTTGTACTTAATCCATTCACAAAAGAATATAATAATACTCGAAATAGATTTAATGAACTTAGTCACTCTGCTAAGAATATCACTGACTCTGCTTTATTATATGAACTTTGCGAGTCTGTACTGCTTGTAAAAGCATCTGTTATGAGAACACTACACGCAAAAGATGCACTTGATAATAAGTTAGCACTTAAATACATTTCACTTGAAAAAGATATCACTTCATTTGTTCAAAAAATTTCACAAGATTTTGATGAAGACGATATCATGTATTCATAACATCTCATTATCTAATAATTTGGATTTAGGAGGCTCTATATGACTAAAAGTTACTCTAAAGAGGATAATATCACTTGCCACTTTACAACTTCAAATCCACTAGATTTATCTATTTTCAACAATATATTTACGACTACAGACCGTATTATAAAGAATACAACATACCTTCAAAATTATAAAATCTCATATGAGTTTTTTGAAGATATATTTACATATCTTTTTAAAGAAAATTCAAGCGATTTACTAAAATCAAATGATTTAAACGAGGATGCTAAATTTAACAAACTTATATTTGATGAATTTATTATGATAGACACCTTTGAAGCACTTAAGAGCATTTGTAATCTCAACTACTATAACTCAATACTTGCTGTTGATATACTAAGTGTAAAAATGACTTTATCCTTTGAACTACTTAAAAGAAATTCTAGTGACTTTATGCGTATCTACAACTCAAATGATCTAGACTTACAAGATAGAAAGTCTATGCTCCTACTTCTTAAAGAAAACAACATCTTCTCATTGCTAGTTAGCGACGCTTACAACGACTTTCTTAGTGTGACATCCACTATTAAGTCTTGGGGATTAAATGACCACAGGCTTAAAGCTGATGCGTATGAAGAGAAGTTTCAGGTATCGCTCAAACTAAAAAAATTGAAAAAGGTAAGAAATATAGCTGAGATGTCAGGACGATTTAAGGCGTCTGCAAGCAAGTTGAAAAAGAAAAACTCAAAAGAAGATGGACAAGAACTATGTGGGGTTCATGTTTCAGATGAAATTCATAGAACACTTCCCTCTGAAAAACTTCTACTTACTAAAAAAGAAACAAAACTTGCCTTTTATAAAAAATATCATCAAAAAGAGCTTTTAACTTATAAATATAGAAACAATAAACTAAAATCAAAGGGGCCTATTATATGCTGCATAGACACATCGGCATCTATGCAAGGCGAGCTTGAGATTTGGTCAAAATCAGTAGCTATAGCACTTATGGATATTGCTATAAAAGAAAAAAGAGACTTTGTGGCTATTATGTTCTCCAATAAAGTTTATAAAACTATACACTTTAATAAAAACCGCGTAGAACCATCAAAACTATATGATCTTGCAACATTTTTTTATGGAAGTGGGACTAACTTTGTAGAGCCACTTAATGAAGCTATAAAGCTTATAAACACAGCAAGGTACAAATACAGTGATATTATATTTATCACTGATGGAAAAGCCCCTATGGATGATGAGTTTATAGAAAAATTTTTAACTATAAAAGAAAAGAAACACTTTCGTATGATTACAGTTAATGTATCTAATAATTACGAGCTAAATCTAAATAAGATAAATGATATACAACTACTTCTTAAATATATAACAGAGGAGCAAGTTGATGAGATAAATGATGTTATCTTTGATATTTAATTGTAATACGTGAGAACAATTGTATAC
>JBARWW010000208.1:0-5913 GCA_049647005.1 Acidaminobacteraceae bacterium
GTAATACATATGAACTGGAGGCCACCAGCAGGTGGTAATGAAAGAATGATAGAACTGCTTCGCAAACTTAAAAGATTATAATTTTTTTAACGAGGAGATGATATTAGTGCAAGAATTAATAAAAAAAGCAAATAAAGAAGCAATTGATAGAATTTTGAGTGCACAACCAACAGTTGTGGGTATAGGTATAGCAGGAGAAGTGATTCCTAATATGGATAAGATGACTATACTTCATGCAGGTCCTCCTATTGAGTGGAAAGATATGAGTGGTCCACTTAGAGGTGCTGTAATTGGTGGACTTATATATGAGGGTTTAGCAACTAATGAAGAAGAAGCAATTAAACTTGCTCAGTCTGGAAAAATCAAATTTGATCCATGTCATCATCATGATGCAGTTGGTCCTATGGCTGGAGTAACTACAGCAAGTATGCCTGTATGGATTGTAGAGAATAAGACATATGGAAACTTTGCATATTGTACATTAAACGAAGGTCTTGGAAAAGTTCTTAGATATGGAGCATATTCAGAGGAAGTAATCGAGCGACTTAAGTGGATGGAAACTACTTTAGCACCAGTTTTAAAAGATGCCCTTGCTCAAATGGGTGAATTAGACTTAAAAACTATGATAGCTCAGGTAGTGCAGATGGGTGACGAGGGTCACAATAGAAATAAAGCTGGTACTTCTCTTTTAATCAGAGAATTTGCACCATATATAGTAACAGCAAAGTTTACAGATAAAGAAAAGTCAGATGTTCTTAAGTTTATGCATAGCAATGACCATTTCTTCTTAAACTTAACAATGCCATCATGTAAGTGTACGCTTGATCCTGCTGGTGGAATTGAACATTCAACTCTTGTTTATACAATGGCTAGAAATGGTACAGAGTTCGGTATAAGAGTATCAGGACTTAAGAATAAGTGGTTTACAGCTCCAGCAGAAATAATCGATGGATTATTATTCCCAGGTTATACTCTTGCAGATGCTAACCCAGATATTGGTGATAGTGTTATCACTGAAACTTGTGGTATTGGTGGATTCGCAATGGCTACGGCTCCTGCAATTGTACAGTTCGTTGGTGGTACTCCACAAGATGCTGTAAACTATACAACAAGTATGTATGAGATTACTGAAGTAGAAAACAATACTTTCAAGATGCCTTCTATGAACTTTAGAGGAACACCTACAGGTATTGATATTCAGAAGGTTATTGAGACTCAAATCTTACCAATTATAAATACTGGTATAGCTCATAAAGATCCAGGTGTTGGTCAAGTTGGAGCAGGTATTGTTAGACCACCTATGAAGTGTTTCGAAGATGCACTTGAGGCTTTTGTAAAATTAGCTGAGGAAAAAGGTTTAGTATAAGTTATAATTAGAGCGTAAGTTCTATTTATATATATTAGAAAGTGTTTTAAAAGTAAATATAAGCATAATATAATTATGCGTGTTTTGTTTTTTAACTATAAGGAGGATTTTAAAATGAATTTCTGGAAAAATGTAAAAATGTATGACTTAACTCAAAATTTATCTCACTTAACTCCACCATGGCCAACATATGAGCCATTACAGGTTAAGTTCTTTAAGAGACTATCTCCAAATGGAGCTAATGGTCAAATAATTACGACTTCTAACCACGTTGGGACTCACTTAGATGGACCTCTTCACTTTGATACTGCTGGTAGAGACATTGCTTCACTTGAATTAGAAAAATTAATTGGACCAGGTGTAGTTGTAGATTTATCTGATCAAGCTGAAGACTTTGGAATCTATACTCCACAAGATATTATGGATAGAGTTGAAGTAAAAAAAGGCGATATTTTAATCATAAACACTGGTTATAACAAGTATGGATGGGATCAACCAGAAGCAGATGAAAGAAGATATATGTTAAGACATCCTGGTCCGTCTTTAGACTTTATGGCTTGGGCACAAGAAATGGAAATTAAGTGGATTGGTGTTGACTGTGGATCTGCAGACCATCCTATGAATACTAAAATTCGTGATTGGGAGCCAGGCGAAGCTAAGGCTTGTGATAAGTTTATGCAAGATAAATTTGGTAAGACATTAGACGAAATGTACCCATGGCCAGAGCAGTATCAAGCTATGCATATCCAAATGTTCCCTAAAAAATGTGGTGAAATTATCCATGCTGAGAATGTTGGCGGAAGAATCAATGAGTTATCAAACCAAAGACTTATCATTGGTTGTTACCCACTTAAATTCCAAGACGGTGAGTCAGCTATGTGTAGAATTGTTGCATATAAAGAAGAAGTATAATATAAAACAATAAATTTTTTATTTGCTTTATTTGCTTTATTTGCAAAGTAGAATTAAATGTTAAAAATCAAAAGCCCGTCTATTATAGGCGGGTTTTTTTCATAAAGGCAATAAAAAATAACATAATTACTTATTATGAGGAGGCATATCATGGGACCATTAGAGGGAATTAAGATATTAGATTTAAGTAGAGTACTTGCTGGACCTTATTGCACTATGATACTTGGTGATTTGGGTGCAGATATTATAAAGGTTGAAATGCCAGTTGTTGGTGATGATGCAAGACATTTTGGACCATATATTAAAGGTGAGAGTGCCTACTTTATGAGTCTAAATAGAAACAAGAGAAGTTTAGTTTTGGACCTTAAATCTGAAGAAGGTAAAAAAATTCTTAGAGATATGATTAAAAATGTTGATGTTATAGTTGAAAACTTTAGACCAGGAACAATGGAAAAACTAGGACTTTCATATGAGCAGCTAAAAGAGTACAATCCTAAGATAATATATGCAGCAGCGTCAGGTTTTGGTCATACTGGACCTTATAGTAAAAAACCAGCTTATGATGGAGTAGTGCAAGCTATGGGTGGAATTATGAGTATAACCGGTGAAATGGGTGGGAAACCTACTAGAGTAGGTCCCTCAATAGGCGATGTTGCGGCAGGTCTATTTACATGTATAGGTGTACTTGCGGCTCTTACAAGTCGAAATAAGACTGGTGAAGGACAAAAGGTTGATGTAGCAATGCTTGATTGTCAGGTGGCTATACTTGAAAATGCAATAGCTAGATATGTAGTAACTGGAGAAGCTCCAAAACCAGCAGGTAATAAGCATTCTTCTATTGTTCCATTTGAGCCATTTGATACAAGCGATGGTGAACTAATGATAGCAGTTGGTAACGATGCTATATGGGCTAGGTTCTGTAAAGCGACTGGCCTTGAGAGCTTAATTGAAGATCCAAGATTTAGTATTAATCCTAAGAGAAATGAAAATTATGATGTTCTTCGTCCATTAATTGCTAAAGCTATAAAAAATAAAACAATAGATGAGTGGAGAGAAGTGCTTGACGCTTCAGGTGTTCCAAATGGACCAATTAACACAATTGATAAAGTTTTAGAAGATGAGCAAGTTAAAGCTAGAGATATGATAGTTGAAGTTGTTCATCCAATAGCAGGAAGTTTAAAAATGCCTGGTATTCCAATTAAAATGAGTGCAACACCAGGAGCAATTTTAAGTCCAGCTCCAATGCTTGGAGAACATTCAAGTGAAATTTTAAAAGAACTTGTTGGGCTAAGTGATGAACAAATTGAAAAACTAAGAGATCTAAAAGTTATATAGGATTCTTTAAAATATGAATAAAAACGACTTGATAAAAATCAGGTCGTTTTTTTGTTGTTTATATGTAATTTTGAATAAAATGTAACTTTCCTGATACCAATTGAATTTGTAAATATGCTAATATGATAATTGTTACATATCAGGAGAAAATAACATAAGGAAATATCAGGAGGATATAAATGAAAAAATTAACAATTGCTCTAATACTATTTTCAATAGCATTTACTGCATGTACAGTTTCAAGCTTAAGTAGTGGTGCAACAGATCTTAATGTTAGTATCGACAAGGTTGATAAGACAGTTGATGAGGAAGTAACAAATATAGATTCTATTAGTCTTGATGTGGTTAGTAGTGAAATAAGTGATGGTTCAAAGAAACTAGTAGGTGAATTTGATATATTAGTAGATCTAGATTATGACTTTTCAAAATTGACATATAAATCTGCTGAAACAACTAAAAATATTTTAATTGAAAATATCGTAAAAGATATATTTTTTAGCGAAAAAGAAAATCCAGAATATAGCTATACATATAATTATATAAATCTTAATGATGATGAATTTGATGATATGATAGTTTTGCTAGGTGGCATGGAGTTTGCAGGTTCAGGTGGATCTACAGTTCTTATATTAAAAGGTGAAGAAGATAAAAGTTACAGCCTAATTAACAAGGTTACACTTGCAAGAACACCTATTGTAGTTACTAATACATCAAGTAATGGTTATAGGGATCTTATGTTTGTAGTATATGGCGGCGGATCTGAAACACTTCATAATATATTAAAGTATGATGGTGTAAAATACCCACTTAATCCATCAATGCAATTAGAAGCAGAGTTAGGTAGAGTGTTTGAAGGTGAAGCACTTATAGCAAATACGGCTTTTTATAATAATTTAATTCAAGCTGATGCAGTTCAGTAAATATAAAAATTAAATATAAAACGAATTATTAAAATCTATTCTTTGTAATAGATTTTTTTATATTAATAGAAGGGTATGAATATAAAAAAACTACCAAAGAATATTAAATAGTCCTTGGTAGTTGAATTATAGTTAAATTAGGGTATTAATACTAGTTAAAGTTCCTAAAAATCTACATGTATGGCTTGAAGCATTCGGGAGTTTTACCAGGAACGCTAATGCTAATTTCGAATTTAGTGTTAAGTTTATTCGATATCTTCTTAATTGCATCTAACCACTTACAGATTTCGTCTGGTGTCATAATGAAAACGTTTGAAATACCATCTAAATAGATACTTTCAATATCATGGTTGCTTACCATAAGTCCGTGTAAGAATGCGATAAATGAATTCGAAGATGCTATTGGGAACTCTGAAATATTAATAAATCTTATATCGTGATGTACTTCAAGAACACTTTCGTTAGATTCTGCAACAAATATTATACTTCCTTTTGCAGTAGCTATTTCCGCATTTGCATCTGCAATCATTTCCTTTGTTTTTCCCATACCGGGTTCTCCAATTAGTAGTTTAATCATAATATGCCCCCTTGAAATTTTAATTTACATTATATTATTTGCTTACTTATATTGTACCCGAGAATGGAAACTTTAACTTATAATATATGAAAATAAATAAATTTTTTTTGAAAATAATTGGGTATAAAAGATATAGGTATGAAGTTTTGTCTATAATTTAAAGGCTACTTGATTTGGAATTATAATTCTAAAGCAAGTAGCTTTTAAATGTATGGATATGATTGAGTTTAGTTTTATAAAGCTAAGTTGATTAATTTAAAAAATCCGAACATATGTCTATTTATGATAATCTAATATTAGACTCAAAATGAAGATCAAAATTAGAAGTTAAATAATAAATCATCAAAAAAATACATATGATCATATGATAAGTAATAGGAAAAAGGGGACATAATCAAATGAATACACAAGTTAAGATAGATGTTATTGGTTTGCAAAAAGAAGTAAAAAAACTAGCTGGTAGAGACAGGAATATTCACGCTATAAAGGTATATAAAAGTGGTAATACACTATTAGATAATACCTACAATGGTTATGATAAAAATGAAATTCATAATGTGTTTTCTTGTACTAAAAGTGTCTTGTCAATTTTAATTGGAATAGCCATAGACAAAGCTTTTATAAAAACAGTAGATGAGAAAGTTGTTGATTTGCTTTTTGATTACAAGAAATATTTTGAAGGCGATAAGGAAAATATGACTCTAAAGGATTTACTTACTATGAGATCTGGTATTGAGTGGGACGAATTCGCTGGATTTGGCAGGAAGGATGGTATATGGCTTAATTTTTTAAGAAGTGAAGAT
>JBARWW010000209.1:0-16762 GCA_049647005.1 Acidaminobacteraceae bacterium
GGCCTATATAGATACTTAGATGATGGAGATAGGGTTTTATTAAAGGTGAATCTACTTATGAAAAAATCGCCTGAAGAAGCAACGACTACACATCCTGTTTTTGTTAAAGCGCTTAGTGATATACTAATAGAGTCCGGTTATAAAGTTCTAATTGGTGATAGTCCAGGTGGGCCCTTTAACCATAAGGCCTTAAGTGGTATATATAAGGCCTGCGGATATGATGAATATTATGGTCAAGGTTCTGATATGCTCAATTGGAATTTTGAAAGTGAAGAAATCAAAAATGATAATTGTAAAATGTTAAAAAATATGACTGTCGTAGATTTCCTAAATGATGTAGACAAAGTTATATCAGTATCAAAACTTAAAACTCATGGTATGATGAAATTCACTGGTGCAGTTAAAAATATGTTTGGAGCTATACCAGGGGTATTAAAGGCCCAGTACCATTTTACACTACCAAGGCATGAAGATTTTGCAGATATGCTAATAGATGTATGTATAAATGCAAATCCAGTTTTATCATTTATGGATGGTATTGTTGGTATGGAAGGTGCAGGACCATCATCAGGAAGTCCAATAAATATCGGAGCTGTAATAGCTTCCAATAGTCCTTATGATCTCGACCGTGTTGCTGTTGAAATGCTTGGAATTAAAGCAAAAAGTGTACCAACAGTTGCCAAGTCGATTGAACGAAAACTAACTTTTGAAAATTTAGATGATATAGAAATTTTAGGTGTTGATTATAGAGAATTTACTCCTGAAACGTTTGAAGTCCCCGATATGAGAGGAATTGAATTTTTAAATAGAGGCCTACCAAATTTCTTAAATAATTTAATAACTCCTAGGCCTATTTTCGATTTTGAAAAGTGTATTGGATGTGGAGAGTGTTTTAGAGCATGTCCGCCTAAAGCGATAAGGATGATTGAGCATAAACCACATGTTAATCTTAGTGAGTGTATAAGATGCTATTGTTGTCAGGAGCTTTGTCCAGCTATTGCAGTTGAAATACATACGCCTTGGCTTATGAAGAAAATTTCGAAATTATAGTAATATTTGTGGCAAATTATGTAGGAAACTATCTAAAAGTAATGTAAAAATTATAAAATGTGCATATATATGATATGATAGACAAAATGGAGGGGGAAAAACATTATGAAAGTAGAATTTATAAATCCTTTTATTAAAGCAACAACTGAGGTATTAAGGCAAATTGCGAATTTACACTTTGATACTGGCAAACCATATATCAAAGCTAGTCCGTATATTGCCAAAAATTTGATTATTGTTGTTGGTATAACGGGAGAGATTAGAGGGCAGGCAGTAATTAGTTTAGATACAGAACTTGCCATGAAGATTGCATCAGCAATGATGATGGGTATGCCTGTTAATGAACTAGATGAACTTTCAAAAAGTGCTCTTTCTGAACTCGGAAACATGATTATGGGTAACTCTGCAACATTGTTATTTAATGCTGGAATAAATATAGACATTACTCCACCAACACTAATGATGGGCGAGAATCTTAGTATTTCTTCTGGCTCTATGAGAACTGTTTGCGTACCTCTTTCACATGAAATGGGAGATATATCGCTTGATATATCTGTAAAGGAGTAATAAAAATGGCATTAAACATAGTACTTTATCAACCAGAAATACCGCCAAATACGGGAACTATAGCAAGGTCGTGTGCAATCACAGCTACAAAACTTCATTTAATAAAGCCGCTAGGATTTTCTATAGATGATAAAGCCGTTAAAAGAGCTGGTCTTGATTACTGGCATCTAGTTAACTTAGAAGTTCACGAGTCATTGGAGGACTTTCTAGAAAAATATCCAACTGACAAAATGTTCTTTGCAAGTACAAAAGCACATAAGTTTTATCATCAAGTAGAATATACAGATGATTGTTTTATAATGTTTGGTAAAGAGACAAAAGGTTTACCTTCACTAATTCACGATAAGTATAAGGATCAACTAATTAAAATTCCAATGATTCAAAATGAAGCAGCTAGAAGTTTAAATCTTTCTAACTCGGCAAATATTATATTATTTGAAGCGCTTAGACAACTTGATTTTGATGGATTAATTTAATAACTTAACAAGTTTTAGAACTGACCTAAGTCAGTTCTATTTTTTTGCCTATAGAAGTGATAAGTTAGTTACAGTAAGGAACTCTTTTTAAGATAAGTAATAGTGATTTTGTGATTGTTAAAAGAAAAGGCAGAATTGATTAAGATTTAACATAGAGTTAACACAACTTAACAATAATTATAGTACTATTGTTGGAGAGTTAATTTATAAAAATCAAACTATTATTGTAATGGTATAGTTTGATGGGGTATGTACATTTTATTTTCAGGAGGGAAACAAATGAGTAATGGTGCAATCTTAAGTATTGCTATGGAGTTATTTGGTGGATTGGGTTTATTCCTTTATGGTATGACAACTATGTCAGAGGGTTTAGAAAAAGCTGCTGGAAACAAAATGAAGCAAATTATTGAAGTCCTAACTAAAAACAGATTTATTGCTGTAATTGTAGGAGCTCTTGTAACTATGATAGTTCAGAGTTCTAGCGCTACAACAGTAATGGTTGTTGGATTTGTAAATGCAGGTATTATGAATTTAACACAAGCAATTGGTATTATTATGGGTGCCAATATTGGAACAACTGTAACGGCACAGTTAGTTTCGATAAACCTAACAGCACTTGCACCAACAGCAATTGCAATTGGTGTCGGGTTAAAAATGTTTTCGAAAAGTTCTCAAACAAAGAGATATGCTGATATTCTAATTGGATTTGGTATTTTGTTTATGGGTATGGATGTTATGAAACATGCTATGCAACCACTTAGAGAATTTGAAGGATTTACAAACTTATTATTAAGCTTTGGTAGTGGTAATATATTAGATACTATCTTTGCAATATTTACTGGATTTGCTATTACTGCAATAGTTCAGAGTTCAAGTGCTACAACTGGTATTCTAGTTGCACTAGCTGCTAGTGGACTTTTAGATATTGAATCTGCTTTCCCAGTACTTCTTGGAACTAACGTTGGAACATGTGTTACTGCTATGATTTCATCAGTAGGTGCATCAAAAACTGCGAAAAGGGCTGCACTTATGCATTTACTTTTCAACGTATTAGGAACACTTGTATTTGTTGTGTTATTAGCTGGTCCAACAATTTGGGCTGTTAAAGAGATGGGATCAGATCCTGCTAGACAACTTGCAAATGCACATACTATATTCAACATTGCTAATACTTTAATTATGTTACCATTTGCTGGATTAATAGTTAAGGCAGTTCAGATAATGATTCCTGATACTGGTGATGAAGAAAAAGCACCAGAACTTGGAGTTAAATATCTTGACGATAGAATTCTAGAGACGCCTTCTATCGCAATATTACAGGTAAGTAGAGAAATACTACACATGGGTAATATAGCAAAAAAATCATATAATAATTCGATTGATGCATTCCTAAAAGGCAAAGCTGAGGCAGCGCAAGAAACATTCAAACTTGAAAAAGTTGTTAATTACTTAGAACGTGAAATTACTGATTTCTTAATTAAACTATCAAATACAAATTCTATAACAGATACAGATAGAGAGCTAATTGATGGTCTGTTTAGTACGATTAATGATATTGAGAGGGTTGGAGATCATGCTGATAACTTAGCTGAACTTGCAATTGAGAAGATTGAGCGAGGATTATACTTCTCTGATATGGCTTTAGATGAGCTGGCTAATATGAGTGATAAAGTAATCAAATCATATAGTGAAGCATTAACTTCTTTACAAGAAAATAATGCAGAAACTGCTCGTGATGTAATTGAGCGTGAAGGGCAAATTGACTTAATGGAGAAAACGCTTCGTAAAAAGCATATCAAGAGACTTAATGATGGTAAATGTAAGGCTGATTCTGGTGTAATTTTCCTAGATATAATTTCTAACTTAGAAAGAATAGGAGATCACTCTTCAAATATTGCATATGCAGTTCTTGATAACAACTAAAAAAATATATATAATAAGGGGAGACATTTCAAATGTCTCCTTTTTTGTTGATAAAATAAATATATAGTATCAATAATTTATAAAGTAGTATGTTTTATAATGTCTTTTTAAGAAGAAACAGAACTTTATTGTTTAAATGAGGAGTATTTAATGAAAATAAAATTAATTGTAGATTCAGTTTCAGATATACCTAAAGAGCTTATAGCAGAGAATAATATAAGAGTTGTTCCGTTGTCGGTTAATTTCGAAGATGGTATATATAAAGATGGTATTGATTTATCTGTAGAACAGTTTTTTGAGAAGTTAGCGAAAAGTGATAAAATGCCGACAACATCACAAGTTAATCCTGGTGAATTTATAAGTGTATTTAAAGAAGAGTTAATAGAATATGATATTCTTATAGTACTTACACTTTCATCGAAGCTGTCAGGGACCTATAGTGCAGCTGTAACTGCAAAAGAGTATATGGAAAATAAAAATATAATAGTTATTGATTCTTTAGGTGTTAGTTTTGGATATGGAATGATTGCTCTTGAAGTTGCAAATATGATAAAAGAAAATTTTTCTATAGAAGAAATAAAAAAAAGAATTGATTATATGATACTTAATACAGAAAATATATTCTTATTTGATACTTTAGAGTTTCTACAAAAAGGAGGAAGACTATCAGCTGCTGAAGCATTCTTTGGAACTCTACTTAAAGTTAAACCCATAGTGAGTATTCAAGATGGCTCTTTGCTTCCACTTGATAAGGTCCGTGGACGAAAAAAAATAGGGAAATGGTTAGTCGATTATTTAAAAGATAATAACTTTGACCTAAATGGAAAAACAATTGGAATATATGATGCTTTAGATGAAGAATTTATGAATGAATTAATTGAAATTATAAAAAAAGAATATCCAAATGTTAAGTTTATCCTTTCCAAGGTAGGTTCTGTAGTTGGAACACATTCAGGCCCCAAAGCTATAGGAATGAGCTTTGTAAAGTAGTAACAAAAAAATGCTTTCTAAATAGACAATAAAATAGTGTGTTTTAGTTAGTTTTCTAGAAGATTGTTAATATAGTATCAATAATGAAAAATATTGTTGCAATTAAAAACGTAATTATATATAATAAAGTTACTGGAAGAACAAATGTTAAACATTTGTAAAACTTTAGAAGTTTTTTAGAAGTTGTGTGAATATAACTTCACAATTTAATATCGTTTTGGATGAAAAGTCAGGGAGAGAATCATTAATTTGATCGCCGAAGGAACAAATTTCTACTGTGCCAGTAGTTATGAATTTCTCAGGCAAAAGGACCGGGCTTGGACAAATCTCTGAAAAGCCTTTAACTAGGCACCGAAGGGGCAATTCTCACATAGTGAGGAGAATCTCTCAGGTTTCGTATATACAGAGGAGAAATGGCAAGGTTTATTTGCTATTTCTCTTTTTTATTTGCACATATTTGACAAGAGGTGTTTTTAATAATGAAATATATGATTATAACTAACAATATATTGGTAAATGAAAAATATGGCGACTTATTAGTGCATAAGAATTTGACAGACCTTAAATTTTTAGAAGAAAAATCTTTTTTAGAAGTATTAGAATATGTTAGGGATCATGTACACATGGGACATACTCTTTTAACACATCCTTTAACAGGAAGTATCAAACCATATGAAACTCCATATAAGTCGGTAGTAATATCATCAAAGGCTGGAGATATGGAGATGGATTCACTTTCTATCATAGAAAATGCAATTGAAGTAACTAAGAAGTTTATGCGAGATTATAGACCGAAAGATTTAAAGGAAAAGCATCACAAAGACTTTAAAGTTATAGACTTAAGTTTAATTGCAAGTGGTATTGAAAGTATTAATCAGTTTAATTAATCATTTACACATATATTTGAGGAGGATTATTAATGGAAAAGATTTACGATGTAGTTGTAATCGGAGCTGGACCTGCTGGCCTTGCTGCTGGTCTTTACGCTGCAAGAGCTAAAATGGACGTTGTTATATTAGAAAAGGATAAAGTTGGAGGACAAATCGTTACTACTGACGAAGTTGCTAACTACCCTGGAGCTATTGCTGATGTAACAGGACCAGCCTTAGTTGCTAGAATGGTTGAGCAATGTGAAGAATTTGGTTGCGAGAGAATTAAAGATGGTGTTGTTGATCTTGATGTTACTGGTGACTTAAAAGTTATCACTACAGAGAGCGGAAAAGAAATTAAAACTAGATCAATCATTATTGCTACTGGAGCTTCTCCAAGAAAACTTGGTGCACCAGGAGAGAAAGAATTAACTGGAAAAGGTGTTTCTTACTGTGCAACTTGTGATGCGGACTTCTTTACTGATTTAGAAGTATTCTGTATTGGTGGTGGAGATACTGCTTTAGAAGAAGCAATGTTTTTAACAAAATTTGCTAGAAAAGTAACTGTAGTACATAGAAGAGAAGAGTTTAGAGCTGCTAAGTCAATAGTTGAGAAAGCTAAGAAGAACCCTAAAATGGAATTCATCTTAAACTCAGGTGTTGCGGAAGTTAAAGGTGATGGAATTGTTGAGTCTGTAGTACTTAAAAATTTAGTTACCGGCGAATTAACTGAGCACTTTGCAGACGAAGAAGATGGAACTTTCGGTATATTTGTATTTGTTGGATATATTCCTCAAACTACATTATTCGATGGTAAAATTAAATTAGAAGATGGTTACATCCCAACGGATGATAACATGAAGACTGACGTTGCTGGAGTATTTGCTGCTGGAGACGTTAGAATTAAGTCTTTACGCCAGGTGGTTACAGCTACTGCAGACGGCGCTATCGCTGCTGTTCAAGCTGAAAAATATATTGAAGAAAAATTCCACGCTTAAATTACTAGGAGGTAATTAATATGTTAGAATTAACTAAAGATTCATTCCAAGCAGAAGTATTAGAGGCTGCAGGTTTTGTATTAGTAGATTACTGGAGTGACGGTTGTGAGCCATGTAAAGCTTTAATGCCAGACGTTCTAGAATTAGCTGCTGAGTACGAAGGCAAAGTAAAATTCAGTAAGTTAAATACTACTGGTGCTAGAAGATTAGCTATTTCTCAAAGAGTTTTAGGTCTTCCAACGATTGTTCTTTACAAAGACGGAGAGAAGATTGCTGAAGTAACTAAAGATGATGCTACAAGAGCAGGAATTAAGAACATGATTGATGGTAATATTTAATATTACTTCATATAGAGTGATATGTATTATGTTTTACGCTGATTCCAAAGGAATCAGTTAAATATAAAAGGAGGTGAACCTTTTGCGTTTAGAACTTGGTGAAATCATTATTAATGATGTACAGTTTGGTGAAGTATCTAAAGTTGAAAATGGTACTTTATTTGTAAACAAGGAAGAGATTATTAGTTTAGTTATGAAAGATGAGCACATTAAAAGTGTTGATGTTGATTTAGCTAAACCAGGCGAAGAGGTAAGAATTACACCAGTTAAAGACGTTATCGAGCCACGAGTTAAAGTGTCTGGAAACGGCGGAATATTCCCAGGTGTAGTAAGTAAGGTAACAACAGTTGGAGAAGGTAGAACTCATGTACTTAAAGGTTCTGCAGTAGTAACTTGCGGTAAGATTGTTGGATTCCAAGAAGGAATAATCGATATGTCGGGAATTGGAGCAGAATATACTCCTTTCTCTAAGAATAACAACGTTGTTCTTATTATCGAGCCAATTGAAGGTATTGATTCTTATCAGTACGAAGCAGCGGCTAGAATGGCTGGATTAAACATTGCTACTTACTTAGGTGAGTTAGCTAGAAATCTTACTCCAGACAACATTGAAGTATACGAAACTAAGCCTTTACTTGAGCAAGCAATGGAATATCCAGAGCTTCCTAAAGTTGGTTATGTTTACATGCTTCAAACTCAAGGTTTACTACATGATACTTATGTATACGGTGTAGATGCTAAGAAAATTGTACCAACAATTCTTTATCCAACAGAAGTAATGGATGGAGCTATTTTAAGTGGTAACTGTGTTTCTGCGTGTGATAAGAACACTACTTACCATCACTTAAATAATCCAATTATCAAAAATCTTTATGCACAACATGGAAAGACAATCAACTTCATGGGTGTTATTATTACTAATGAAAACGTTTTCTTAGCAGATAAAGAAAGATCATCTAACTGGACTGCTAAGTTCTGTAAGTTCTTAGGCCTTGACGGTGCTATCATTTCTCAAGAAGGATTTGGTAACCCAGATACAGACTTAATTATGAACTGTAAGAAAATTGAAGGCGAAGGTGTTAAAACTGTAATCGTTACTGACGAATATGCAGGTAGAGAAGGTACTTCTCAATCTTTAGCTGACGCTGATAAGGCTGCTGATGCAGTTGTTACTGGTGGTAACGCTAACGAAACAATCATCTTACCTCCAATGAAAAAAATCATTGGTATGATTGACTATATCGATGTTGTAGCTGGTGGATATGATGGGTCTCTTAGACCAGATGGAAGCATTGAAGCTGAAATCCAAATCATAACTGGAGCAACTAACGAATTAGGCTTCAACAAAATGACTGCAAGAACATACTAATCGGTATTAAAATATAAAATCAAATAAAATTTAAGGAGATGACTAAAAAATGAGTATTTTAGATAATAAAAAAGTAATCATTATTGGCGACAGAGACGGTATTCCTGGCCAAGCAATGGAAGAATGTGTTAAAACTCATGCAACTGCACAGGTTATTTACTCTGCAACAGAGTGTTTTGTCTGAACGGCTGCAGGAGCAATGGATTTAGAGAACCAAAATAGGGTGAAAACATTAACAGAAGAGCACGGTGCAGAAAATATAGTAGTATTATTTGGAGCTGCAGAAGCAGAGTCTTCAGGACTTTCAGCTGAAACAGTAACAAATGGAGATCCAACTTTCGCTGGACCTTTAGCAGGTGTTGCTTTAGGATTATCAGTTTTCCATGCTGTTGAC
The DNA here is from genome assembly GCA_049647005.1 of Acidaminobacteraceae bacterium. Taxonomy (GTDB): domain Bacteria; phylum Bacillota; class Clostridia; order Peptostreptococcales; family Acidaminobacteraceae; genus JBARWW01. Next base: position 8,975 of record JBARWW010000209.1, read on the forward strand.
CCTGAGTTCAAGTCAAGCGTTGATGCTGACGTTTACGAAGAGCAAGTTGGTATGATGGAAATGGTTCTTGACGTTGATTCAATTATTGAAGAAATGGCAGCAATCAGAAAAGATTTCTGTAAATATTTATAATAAATATTTAATGTTTTAAAAGTACGGCTTTGAAAAAGAACAACCCTATGTGGCGTTTCAAAGATAAATCTAAATCATTGCATGAAAAAGTTCAGTTTGAGCTTTAAATTAATAAAATTAAAAAATATATATATTTGGAACCTTTTGGAATCAAAATAATATTCGAAGGGAGGGATCCTCAAGTAAATTCGAATTATCGAATTTAGAGGCTAATTATGAGTAAAATTAAAGTTGTTCATTATATAAACCAATTCTTCGCTGGTATCGGTGGAGAAGAAAAAGCTGACGTTAAGCCAGAAGTTAGAGATGGAATAGTAGGTCCTGGTATGGCATTAGCGCAAGCTTTTGGTGAAGAGGCAGAAATAGTGGGTACAATTATTTGTGGAGATTCATACTTCAATGAGAACGTAGAGGAAGCATCAACTGCAATCCTTGAAATGATTAAGAAGTACGACGCAGATTTATTTGTAGCTGGTCCTGCATTTAATGCAGGTAGATATGGTGCTGCTTGTGGTACTATTTCTAAAATTGTAGAAGAAGAATTAAAGATTCCTGCAGTTACAGCAATGTATGTAGAGAACCCTGGTGTTGACATGTTTAGAAAAGATCTTTACATTGTTGCTACATCAAACTCTGCTGCTGGTATGAGAAAAGCAGTTCCTGCTTTAGCTAAAATAGCTTTAAAAGTTGTTAGAGGCGAAGCTTTAGGACTTCCTGCAGATGAAGGTTACCATGCAAGAGGAATAAGAAAGAATATATTCGTCGACAAAATTGGTGGCGAAAGAGCTGTAGATATGCTTGTTAAAAAATTAAATGGTGAAACTTTCGAAACTGAGTATCCAATGCCAGTATTCGATAAAGTTGCTCCTGCTGCTGCACTTAAAGATTTATCTAAGGCTAAAATTGCTTTAGTTACTTCTGGTGGTGTTGTTCCTAAAGGGAACCCAGACAGAATTGAAGCTTCTTCATCTCAAAAATATGGTAAGTATGATATTGCTGGAGTTATGGATTTAACTGAAGCTACTTATGAAACTGCTCATGGTGGATTTGATCCATCTTACTGTAACGCTGACTCTGATAGAGTTTTACCAGTTGACGTTTTAAGAGATCTTGAGAAGGAAGGCGTTATCGGCGAACTTCATAGATACTTCTACTCAACTACTGGTAATGGTACTTCAACAAAAAATTCTAGAGCTTTCGCTGATGAGTTTGTTCAAGAATTAATTGCTGATGGTGTTGACGCTGTTATTTTAACATCTACGTGAGGCACGTGTACTCGTTGCGGCGCAACGATGGTAAAAGGCATTGAAGCTACTGGAATGCCAGTAGTGCACATAGCAACAGTTGTTCCAATTTCTTTAACAGTAGGAGCTAACAGAATTGTTCCTGCAATTGCAATTCCTTACCCATTTGGTACTCCATCATTAAAAATGTCTGAAGAAAAGTCTCTTAGAAGAAAGATTGTAACTAAGGCACTTGAATCGTTAACTGTTGAAATCGAAGAACCAACTATATTCGAATGGAAATAGTATAATATGAAATAATCGGTTGAGGTTATGGTTAAATGTTTATACATCAACCAAAGCCTCAACCTTTTTTAGACGTAAAATACGTATAAAATAAAGTATTCAGACATATATAAGTTCAATTAACAGTAAATGAATGAAACTTGATTTCAAGCCTTATACATTTACTAGACAATTGGCTAAAGCAGAGATTCTGCCAATAAAAGTAAAGCTATTTAATTGAAGTATATTGATACTTTAATTAATAATTATAAGAAAATATTCTTTCATAAATTTTTGGAGGTGCATTAATGAGCTACGCAGTATTGAAGGCTGCTGGATATGTATTAGTACATACACCAGACATGATCATTCATAATGGAACTACTCAAACAGTTGAGAAATTAACTAATCCTGATTCAGAGTATCTTAAAACATTACCAAAGCACTTAAGAACTTACGAGGAAGTAGTAAACTACGCTCCTAATCAGGTTTATATTGGAAACATGACTCCTGAACAGTTGGGCGAAATGGAAAAACCTTGGGTTGGAGTAGATGTTCCAGGTTCAAGCAGAGAAGGTAAATTTGGTGAGATTATGTCTCAAATAGAATTTATCGCTATGGTAAAATGCTCTGATGTATTTGACCTTGTTAAACTTGAAGTTGAGTTTACTAAAGTTGCAAAAGCTGAGTATGCAAAAAATGCTTTAGCTACAGAAACTGAATTAGCTTGCCTTGAAGGTGGAGTTACTTTAGCTGATTTAGAAACATTAGTAAATGTTCATCATGCTGAAGGTATCTACCATGAAGAAAAATTAGTTGGTGCTGTAAAAAAAGCTCATGATGTTGACGTTAACTTAAACTCTCACGTAATGTACGAAAACTTAGTTGTTAAAGCTTCTGGAATCTTAGCATTCAAGAATCTTTTAGCTAAGGGAAATATAGATGCTGCTTCTATTGACTATGTAATTGAGTGTTCTGAAGAAGCATGTGGAGATATGAACCAAAGAGGTGGTGGTAACTTTGCTAAAGCTATCGCTGAAATGTCTGGTTGTGTTAACGCTACTGGATCTGACCTTAGAGGCTTCTGTGCTGCTCCAACACATGCTTTAATTAACGCTGCTTCATTAGTTAAAGCTGGTACTTATGATAACGTTGTTATCGTAGCTGGTGGTGCAACTGCTAAACTTGGTATGAATGGTAAAGATCATGTTAAGAAAGGTCTTCCAATTTTAGAAGACGTTCTTGGTGGATTTGCAGTACTTATATCTAAAAATGATGGTGTTAACCCAATTATAAGAACTGACTTAGTTGGTAAGCATAACGTAGGAACGGGTTCTTCGCCTCAAGCGGTAATCCAAGCTTTAGTTACTGCTCCACTTGATAAGGGTGGTTTAAAGATTGTAGATATCGATAGATACTCTGTAGAAATGCAAAATCCAGATATTACTAAGCCTGCTGGCGCTGGTGATGTTCCGGAAGCTAACTACAAGATGATCGCTGCTATTGGTGTTAAGAGAGGCGAACTTCAAAGATCTGATATACTTGGATTTGGGGATAAGCATGGTATGCAAGGTTGGGCTCCTACTCAAGGGCATATTCCTTCAGGAATTCCTTATGCAGGATTTGCAATCAATGATATGACTACTGGTACTTTTAACAGAGCCATGATCGTTGGTAAAGGATCATTATTCCTTGGAAGAATGACTAACTTGTTTGACGGTGTATCTGTAATCCTAGAAAGAAATCCTGGTGAAACAACAAATGCTACATCTGGAGTTTCTAAAGACGAAATTAACACTTTAATAGCAGAAGCTATGAGAGGTTTTGCATCAACATTACTTGGCGAATAAGGAGTTGTTACAATGTCTGAAAAAAATGCAATAAAAAAGATATTGGGAGACGCTTTTGTTAATATAGCTGACGCAATTGAAACAGGTAAGTTTGGTACAAGAGTTAAAGTTGCTCTTACTACATTAGGAAGTGAGCACGGTATAGAAAATATGGTTAAGGGTGCAGAACTTGCAGCTAGAAAAGCAGATTTTGATATCGTTCTTATCGGACCTAAAGTAGAAACTGATCTTGAGATTGTTGAAGTAAATTCAGAAGAAGAAATGCATACAAAAATGGAAGAGTTACTTGATAGTAATTATATCCAAGGTTGTGTAACTATGCATTACAGCTTCCCAATTGGTGTATCTACAGTAGGTAAAGTAGTTACTCCAGGTATAGGTAGAGAAATGTTTATAGCAACTACTACTGGTACTTCTGCTACAAATAGAACAGAAGCTATGTTCAAAAATGCTTTATATGGTATCGTTTCTGCAAAAGCTATGGGTATTAAGAATCCTACAGTTGGAATCTTAAATGTAGACAATGCAAGAACTGTTGAAAGATCTTTAAAGCAATTATCTGAAAACGGATATCCAGTTAACTTTGGTGAATCTGGAAGAGCTGATGGTGGATCTGTTATGAGAGGTAACGATTTACTTATGGGTTCTGTTGACGTAATGGTTACTGATACACTAACAGGAAACATTCTTATGAAAGTATTCTCATCTTTCACTACTGGTGGATCTTATGAGTCTCTTGGATATGGATATGGACCTGGTATTGGATTTGGATGGAATAGAAATGTTCTAATTCTTTCAAGAGCTTCTGGTGTTCCTGTTGTAGCAAATGCTCTTGAGTATGCTGCTTCGCTTGCAAAGGGAAATGTTGCTACACTTGCTCAGTCAGAGTTTGCTAAGGCAAAAGCTGCTGGATACGATAACATTGTAAAAGAATTTACTAAAGATACTAAAAAATCAGCTGATACTGAAGAAGTTGTAGCTCCCCCTAAGGAAGTTGTAACTGGAACAGTTTCGGGTATTGATATTATGGATTTAGATGATGCTTGTAGTGCACTTTGGAAAAATGGAATTTATGCAGAAAGCGGCATGGGTTGCACTGGACCAATGATCATGGTAAATGAAGCAAAAGTAACTGAAGCTTTAACTATTTTAGCTAAAGCTGGTTATGTTTCTAAGGAATCTATTCCTTGCTAATTTAAATTTTTAAAAGACGTTACCAAGGTAACGTCTTTTATTTTATAATGAGACTAAGCTTCATGATGTTACACAACTTTATAAAAGTATTAATATATTTATATTTAAACAAATAATAATTGCAGCTACAGTGAAATTTATATGGTTGTATTGTTAGTTTGTTTAAGACTAGGTCATAACAAAAAAGTTGAAATTTGATTTTGAAAATTAAGTAAAGACTAGTAATTTCAAAGCTTTTAATGTGTAATAACTATATGAAAAATGATTTCAATTTATGATAACACATAACAAATGGTATTTATTGTTATTAAATAATAGGTGGGTTAAATGTATTTTTGTGTGATTATACGAAAAGGTGTATGTGTCACTTGACAATATTACAAAAAATTAAAGAAATGCAATATAAAAAACAATAAAAAACGATAATAAAAAAACATATGAAAGTCTGTGATTTCAACACGTATATAGATATTGCTACAGTAACTAAACAATATTGTTTCGTAAGTTTAAAAAAAAATATTATATAATAGGAAAACGTTAAGAAAAGATGTTTGTGAAAAACTAATAAAATTACAAAAGTTTATTGATTATAACACCCTATTTTAGATATAATATTTATGTGTCTTATATTATATTCATTAGGCAAAGCAGTTACTTCACATACTTGATTTTATAAGCATCTGAATCGTTTTAAATATTTGAATAATGTCAAAATATTTAAAAAATTTGAGTTCTTATGAAAATATTAAAGACAAAAGTCTTTGTGGTATATATTACATATTGATGTTAGTTTTAGTCAAAGATGGTATAAAAGTATGAGTTAACGCTTGGTCTACTTGAATTCGAGGAGGTAACAAAATGAATAAAAAAGCAATAGCTTTAGTACTAGCTACAATGCTGGTTGGTAGTGTGTTTGTTGGTTGTACAGCTAAAGATGCTACAAGTGAAACAGAAGAAAAGAAATTAGTAATAGGTATGATCACTGATACTGGTGGACTTGGAGACCAATCTTTCAATGATTCAGCATGGGCTGGAATTGAACAAGCTCAAACTGATCTTGGAATCGAAGGAAAAGTTCTTGAGTCTGCTACTGCTGATGATTATTTCCCTAACTTATCTGCATTAGCAGAAGAGAAGGCGGACCTTATTGTAGGTGTTGGTTTCTTATTTAACGAGTCTATGGCTCAAGCTTCTGAAAAATTCCCAGAGCAAAAATTTGCTATCGTTGACTCTGTAGTTGAAGCTAACAATGTTGCTTCTATTACATTTGCTGAAAATGAAGGATCTTTCTTAGTTGGTGTTATTGCTGGTCTTAAGACTGAAACTAACAAGATTGGTTTTATCGGCGGAATGAAATTCCCTCTAATTGAAAAATTTGAGTATGGATTTAAAGCTGGTGTTATGTCAGTAAATCCTGATGCAGAAGTATTTGTAAACTATGCTGATTCATTTGAAGATGCTGCAAAAGGTAAAGAAATAGCTTTAGTTCAAAATCAAAAGGGTGCTGACGTAATCTTCCATGCTGCTGGTGGAGTTGGAGTTGGTCTTATCCAAGCTGCTGAAGAGCAAGGTTTCTGGGCTATTGGTGTTGATCAAGATCAATCTGCTTTATCTCCAACAAACGTTTTAGCTTCTATGACTAAAAGAGTTGATAATGCTGTATATCAAGTAGTTGAAACTGTTGTAGATGGAACTTTCAGTGGTGGAATCAATGTTTTCAACGCTGCTAATGATGGTGTTGGTTACTCTGATAACGCTGGAAACTTAACTCCAGAATTAGTTGAAGCTACTGATATGTATCTTGCTGCTATTAAAGATGGTACAATAATGGTTCCTGGAACTGCTGCTGAGCTTGAAGCTTTTGTAGCTCCAGAATTATAATCACAGTACTTGATTTATAAAGAATAAAAATGTATAATGAGGAGTCGGATGTCAAGGACATCCGACTCTATTTTATTAATACGCAATGTTTCGTAGAATAAATTTATCCACACGTATTAAGTGGTAAATTTATGATTAAACGAAACAGTTATTGTGGAAACGCAGTTTCAACAATATGTCGTTAATACGCAATGTTTCGTAGAATAAATTTATCCACACGCATTAAGTGGTAAATTTATGATTAAACGAAACAGTTATTGTGGAAACGCAGTTTCAACAATATGTAATTCTTCGAGATATGGAGGGGAAGTAATGCCGAATGTAGTAGAAATGAAGAATATCACTAAGGTTTTCCCAGGTGTAGTAGCAAATGATAACGTGAATTTTAGCTTGTCGAAGGGAGAAATTCATGTATTATTAGGCGAAAATGGTGCTGGAAAAACAACTTTAATGAACCAATTATACGGTTTATACCAGCCAACGTCTGGAGAAATATTCATTAATGGTAAAAAAGTTGACGTTAAAGACCCAAATGTAGCAATTAGCCATGGGGTTGGAATGGTACATCAGCATTTTATGCTAGTTGAGCCATTTACAGTTGCAGAAAATATTATTTTAGGTATTGAGCCTAAAAATGGTAGTTCTTTAGATATGAAAACTGCAATTAAAAAAGTTAAAGAGATATCAGATAAGTATGGTCTAGCTGTTGAGCCGGAATCGAAAATTGAAGATATTTCTGTAGGAATGCAACAGAGAGTTGAAATCCTTAAAGCACTATATAGAGGTGCGGATATTCTTATACTTGACGAGCCTACCGCTGTATTAACACCGCAAGAAATTGATGAATTAGCCGAAATTTTAAGATCTTTAACTAGTCAAGGTAAATCTATTATCCTTATAACACACAAGCTTAAAGAAGTAATGGTTATGAGTGATAGAGTAACTGTAATCAGAAGAGGTAAGTTTATTGGCACTGTTAATAACGCTGACACTGATATCGATGGTCTTGCAGAGCTAATGGTTGGTAGAAAAGTTAACTTAGTTGTTGACAAAGATACTAAAGTATCAGGCGACGTAGTATTATCGGTAAATAATTTATTATGTAATGATAATAGAAGATTACCGGCGCTAAAGGGCATGAGCTTTGATGTTAAAGCTGGTGAAATTTTTGCTATCGCAGGTGTTGATGGTAATGGGCAGTCAGAACTTGTAGAAGTTATAAC
>JBARWW010000210.1:0-4815 GCA_049647005.1 Acidaminobacteraceae bacterium
GCCGTACTCGCTGGAGCCTTACTTGTAAAAATGTTTCTATTATTTGCTGGAGCAGTTCTAGGGGAAAAAGCATAAATGCTGTAATGCGTGCCAGTAGGGATCATTCATAGGTGAATATATAGGCACCTTTGTTTATTGCATTAGCGTAGCCTTATTATATCTAAACTTAAGTATTCAAAATGAATCATTGGAATACCAAAGAAAGGCCTTTGTACATCAGCAAAAGGTGTCAGAACTAGAGAAGTTTGAAAACAAGTTCTTTGAACTAATCAAAATCCATCATGAAAATATGTCATAATTTTTTATAAAAGAGAGAACTGACTAAAAAAGTATTTGTATCGATGTTTAGAGAAGTAACCATCATACTAAAAGGGATACTAAAAAAAGAAAAAAATATCTCTATCAAAAGACGATTTTACCAATATTTCATATTTGATCTTCTATTATGGTGTAGGACCAAATTCATCAAGGATACTATCAGATGCACGTTTAAACCATTATAAAGGGCTTATAGGAAAGATATTGACGAATGAAATTAAGTATCCAATGAAATGCATAGATTTAATTCAATCAAATATTAACGTTCAGTTCTATAGAAAAATTTCATTAGCAATTAAAGTTATATAAATAAAAAAATTAGAATATGTAGTTAATATTGATACATATTCTAATTTGAAAATAGTCAGGCTATGGAGTAAGTTTGCAATTGTTTGTATATATAGGAGTGTGGAATAATGAGGGATAATTTTATAGATATATATAAAGAAAATTTTTCTATGTATAACAATGAAATTTATGTACCAATGTCGAATTTTGTTACACAAATCATAAACCAAATTGATGAGTCAGAGCTTTCTTCAATTGTAGTGTATCCAGGGGGAAAAGAGCTGAACATGACTTTAATATCATATTATTCATTACATAAAAGATATAAGAATTATTCATATTATGATGACAATATTACAGACGAACTTGAAATAGAGGATAAGGTTTATTATGATGGACGCTTGGGGATTTTTAAAGGTAAGAAAATTTACAAGCTATGGGGAGATTTTACTAAACACTTTTCTGAAGAGATAAAAAATAGTTACGCTGTCAAAGTAGAATTTTCTAAAGGATCAATTGAATTTGTTAAGGAAAATGATTTTTATAAAATCACAAAATACAATGGTGATGCAACTCGGTTAAACAAAATTGAAAGTAAGAAAAGTAATAAATATGTCGACGATTTAATTGTTGCAATGAATTTAAAAAAAGATTCTGTTAATACGTTAGTTCATAGTTCAACTTTATATGTAAAAAATAAAAGTGAGATTGACAATATTATAAATAATACTAAGATTTCATATGGAAAAGATCATAAAGAGAAATTATCGGAGATAGTTCCAGTTTCATATTGTCAAAATATAAAAAAAGGTTTGGATTATGCGGGAAATAAATTGAAATTAAATCCTGTTATTAAATTTACATGTAGTTTAGATAATGCATTAGAACTTCTGTATGAACATGATGATATAGATGAATTAGTAATTGATTTAGAGAAGTATGTAAATATTGATTATATTTTAGTTGAAAAACTTCTCAATTTTCCAAACATTAAAAATAAAGTAGTATTATTACCGGCAGAAATTTATTCTGAGTTTACAAACTATTTTACAGATAAAGAATATAATAATGTAATTGTATCACGCAAGATGATGGAAGAGCATTGTTCGGGTTCATTATGCCATCCAGAAGTTAAACGTCAGTCGAAACTTTTTAATAATTACTTGAATAAAAAAGTTTCGTTTAAAGAAATTGAGATTACGAAAACATTTGAATTTAGTGAAATATATGTTTTGTTGAAAGGTTTTTTCAATATTGAAGAGAGTGATGAAAAGGTTAAAATGATTGCAAACAAAGTGTTAAGATTACTGACCATTTTAAAATCATATATTTTTTTTGAAAATACACGTGGGTTAGAAAATAAAGAGTATGTTAATCATTTACTTGAGTTAATTAAAATAGATAGTGAAGTTATATGTTCAGATATACATTATTTTAGTACTGAAAAATTGGAAAAAATGATGGAAATGTTATCGGAATTAACTAAAAATGTGATTTCGAGAAATGCTTATGCAAAGGAAATCAAAAGTATATTAAAATATTCTACAAAACAGAATATTCTTTTCTTAGTTCAGAATAATAAGGAGAAAGCTACTGTCGATTTATATATTAAAAACAGGTATCAAAGTAAGAATATTTCTTGTAAAACGATTTCAAAAGTAGATGAGGTAACTTTTTACGATGCAATTTATATAATGGGTGTTATTCCTCGTACAAATAGATTAAGAAACAAGTTATTTTCGTTGTTAGTATCATCAGAGTACCACTACATTTATCATAAATCATACTTAAATTATATAAAGAAACTGTATAATGATTATTTGGAAATGTTTGGAGAACATACAGAGGTGCTATATTCAAATGATAGTAGGATGGAAACTGACGAATCTTCTAATTATCTAGAGATAGATAATGATGAATATAAGTTGATTTCAGATTTATCAAGTTTTGGCAAAAATTTAAATTTACAAGATATAGTCAAATTCTATTTTGATATTCAACTTGGAAGTAATCAGTCCTCATGTGATTGTTTGGTCGACTTTAACGAGTATGTAGGTGTATTCAATAAAAACTATAAAGTATATAGAGTTAATATTGAGAAAAAAGAACTTGATTATATACCTGTATCTAATTTGTTAATGGGTGATGAGATAATCATTTTGAATGACGAATTTAGATCAGGTGAATTTATAGAAGAGTTGATGAATAGTTTGCTAAAAATAAATTCGTTTAAGGAAGAACACTTAAAAAAAGTTGAAACATCGAAAATGTGGAAGGAAAGTCTACTGAAATACATTAGTGATTCTGGAGCTACGATAAAAGACATCAGTTTGAAATTAAAAGAAATCGGATTAGATAAATCAAATGCAACTTTTAGATATTGGATACGTAATGACTATATAGTTGGTCCAGATAATGAAAATGACTATAAGTTGATTTCTAAACTTTGTAGTACATATGAAAGTGGATTTGATTGGGAAGACGTTTACGAAGCTTGTTGTTATGTTAGACGTTTACATATAAAGCTTCGTTCTGATATTGGAAAACTTATTGTTGAATCTTATTTTAATGATGATGCTGTTTCTGAAAACTTGAGTTATTTGGATATTGATTTTATGGACAAAGTTACAATATGTGAAGTTTTTAGTGTGAGTTTTGATAAGTTTTCGGTTCCATCACATATTGTGAATTCTATTAAGAGGAGGGAATACTAAATGATAAATGATAAAGTTGAGGTTCGAGAACGTATATTAGATGAACTTAAAAAAGAACTTTTAGGTCCTGGATCTGAAGGGTTTTCAGAAAATGAGAATGAGGAAGTTATATGGGAGTCGCCATCCAAAAGATACTCAACTGGAATTTTATATCCTATAAATACAACAATTATTCAAGACGAAAAGACAGATGATAAGGAATATGAAAATTTAGAAATCGAAACAGAAGAGAATAAAATATTTGTTGATAACACAAAGGGAGAGGAACCTATTATTGACAGTAATATTGATGAAGCGTTGACATTCACAAATCAATTTAAACCATCTTCAATGGGATTAACTTTTTTCGTTAAAGGTAATATTGATACAATAAGTATTTCGTATTCATATGGAAAGTATAGAAAAGCATTAAGAACTGATATTAGAACAACAATTACAAAAGAAGAGGAATCGGAGATAAAATCAAAAGTATCTGCAGGAAATTTTGTTGTGAATGATGGTGTAATAGAACTAATATCTAGTTTGAATATAGATGAAGCTAAAAAGATTAAAGAGCAGATTAAAAGTATTGATGAGTGGACTTTGAAAAAGCTATTAAATAAAATGATTGATTTTAGATATTCATATAAGCGAATGCCTTTTATTGATGAGAATCTAACATTTGATTTTATTAATAAAAGCAATATTAGTCAATATATAGATGATACTGTTAGGATATTTGTAAAACGCAAGTACTATACTCAGAATGACAAAACAAGTTTTACAATTGTTCTAATAAATAACTCGGATTTAGATGGTGAAAAAAATAATATATTCCAACCAAAGATTGTTGTATCTTCAGACATAAATGAATGTAAACTTGTTAACTACAGTTCAAATCCATTGATAGCAAATAGAATGACTGACGAAGAAAAAAACCTAGAACTTCTTTTCCGGAGTAAGCAGAAGTATGGAGTAGGACATGGTGTGAGTGTAGAATATCAAAGCAAGTCGGATAAATGGCAAATTGAGACTGTTTTTTTACCTGAACATGAAGTTGAAAGTATGAATTTTGATATTGACGATTTACCGGATGAAATACTAAGTATGGAAATGTTATCATCGGTTTCTGAGCTTTCAGATATTGAAATTATAGATAATCTAAATAAATTAGCTAATTCATATGATGTGTGGCTTCATGAACGCTCTGAAGAAATTGATTTAATTGAAGCAGAGTTTGAGTACATTGCTAAATCAAATATAAAAAAAGCGAATACAGTGTTATCTAGAATTAAATTAGGAATTAATGTATTAAAAGATAATGATAATGCAATGATTGCTTTTAAAGATGCTAATTTATCAATGCTTATGCAGAGAGTACAAGGTGCAAATCGCAAAAAAAATATATTTCCAGAAGATAAAGTTGAAGTTACAAAAGTTTATATAGGTACTGATATTGAAAAAGCAAAATGGAGAGCGTTTCAGCTAGCATTTTTTCTGATGTCTATTGAATCAA
>JBARWW010000211.1:0-3668 GCA_049647005.1 Acidaminobacteraceae bacterium
AGCAAGTTTTAAGGCTATACCAACACCCGCTAGCATATCAAATTTATAGTTACAGCTTGGTTTTTGGGGATTAATAACTGCAAGCGCACTTGGTATTTCTTCTTGGCATTCATGATGGTCTGTGATAATAAGACCTAGTCCAATCTCTCTTGCATAAATCGCCTCATTTACAGATGTTATACCACAATCTACTGTTATTAGTAAATCGCCACCACAATCTTTTATATATTTAAGGGCATCATTATTTATACCATAACCCTCTTTTTTTCTATCTGGTATATAGTAGTCTACTTCATATTCTAAGTATCTAAAGGTCTTTATTAAAAGAGATGTACTAGTTATACCATCAACGTCATAGTCCCCATAGATCCATATCTTTTCTTTATTTTCCATTGCTTTGTTTATGCAATCAACAGCATCATTCATTCCATCTAATTCAAATGGATTATAAAAATCATTTATGTCTGGATAAAGAAACTTTCTAGCAGCTTCTTCTGTATCTATCTTTCTTTTAAATAAGAGTGACTTTGAAACATCACTAATCTGCATAGAATCTAATACATTCTTAGCATCTCTTATATCACATTCTTTATATTTCCATACTTTATCATGTAAAATCAAATTATCACCTTTTATCTTATAGCAACAAAAAACGGCCGCTTAGGCGACCACTCTTGTAGACATTATTTTATTATCACTCTACACTTTATTTTGTTATATCAATTTTAGTTTCACTTTCGTCTTTAGTTTCTTCTTTAGTTTCTTCTTTAGTTTCGCTAGATGTTTCAATTTTAGCTGTATTTTCCAACTTTTCTTTAAGCTGATTATTTTCATCCATTAAATCAATATTTTCTGATTTAAAATCTTCAAGTTCTTTGGTTATTTTTCCCATTTCAAGGGTAAGAACTTTAATCTTTTTCTCAAGTTCCTTATACTTAAATCCGCTTTTTATCTTTTTTACTACACCTAAAAGATAAATAAGTATTGCACCTAAAAATGCAGAACCTAGTATTACAACCGCTTGTGGTGTCTGAAACTGAGTAAAAAAGATGTCCACAGTTACCATATCTCTGTTCACAAGTGCAAATATAGCTACCAATACTGCAAATATCAATGAAAAAATAATTGTAAATTGCATATACTCTCCTCCGTTTTTCTTATTTAAGGGATTATCCTTAATCATATATACCCTAATTATAACTTTTTATTAGCACTATTAAAAGAATATTTTTGTGATTAAATCGATTATAAATACAAAAAAAATAGCACTCACAAAGTGGGTGCTATTTTTCTTTAAAATTTATGCATTTTTAACTTTTAAGTTTGTTTTAATTAAGGCCCAAACTGGACTAGCGATAAAGATTGAAGAATAAGTCCCAACTAAAATACCAGCAAGTAGTGGCATAGCGAATTCTTTAATAGCTTCAACGCCTAGGAAGTATAAACTTCCTATAACAAGTGCAGTTGTAAGTGATGTATTGATTGATCTTATGATTGTTTGTTTTAAAGATAAATCCGCAACATCAAAGTAAGACTTAACCTTTGTAACCTTAACGTTTTCACGCACTCTATCAAATACTACAATTGTATCATTTATAGAGTATCCAACTATCGTAAGTACCGCAGCTATAAATGATGAGTTAACTGGTATTCTAAATACTGCGTAAATAGTTAATAAGAATAAGACATCATGCAGTAATGCTATAATTGCTGAAATACCAAATACAAATTCAAATCTAAATGTAATATATACAAGCATAGATATAGCAGCTACTAGGATAGATATCATAGCTTTATTTCGAATTTCAGAACCAATAGTTGGTCCAAATTGATCTGCAGCTCTAATAGCAGTTTTACTATCAAGATTGTATGTTTCAATTACTTTATTCATTACAGTCATTCTCTCTGCATTATTTAAAGACTCTTTTGTCTTTATAATAATTTCTGTCTTTTCTACACCCGCGTGTAAAATTTCAGGATTAAGATTAAACTCTGCAATTACTTCTTTTGCTTCTTCAACTGAAATAGTATTACCAATTTCAATTTGCATCATAGTTCCACCAGTAAAATCAATTCCTAAGTTAAAACCTTTTGTAAATATTACTCCAGCACCTATAAGGAAGATCACTAGAGAAATAGTAAACCACATTTTATATTTTCCAGCTATATTCATGTTGACCTCCTATGCTCCATATAATTTAGTATTGTTTAACGCCTTAAATCCAAGTGATGATGTAAGTAATGATCTAGTAACTACTACAGCAGTAAACATGCTTGTAAATATACCAATCATAAGTGTAACTGCAAAACCTTGAATTGGGCCTTCGCCAAATGTAAATAAAACGATTGCAGCGATAAAAGTCGTAACATTAGAATCAATGATGGTTCTTAACGCTCTCGTGAAACCAGATTTTATTGAAGCTCTAAGAGTTTTACCATTTTTTAATTCCTCTTTAATACGCTCAAATATAATTACATTGGCATCAACAGCCATACCAACAGATAATACAATACCTGCAACTCCTGGCAAAGTCAATGTCGCATTAAATGCAACCATTAAGAATAAAAGAAGTGATGCATATAATACTAGAGCCAGCGAAGCAATAAAGCCTGGAACTCTATAATAAACTAACATAAATAATATAACAAGCATAAAGCCTACTTTTGCTGCGTTAACACTCGAGTTAAGAGCATCAATACCAAGAGTTGCACTTATAACTGATGTTTGAACTTCTATAAGGTCTACAGGCAGTGCTCCACCACGAATAAGAGCAGATAATTCTCCAACTTCATCAAGTGTAAAGCTTCCAACTATAATCGCTTCCCCACTAGATATAATAATTGAAGTAAAAGGCGCTGATATTACTTTTTCATCTAAAAGGATAGCAATTTGACCTTTACCTGATGCATATTTAGTTGCCTTTTCTGTTCCTTCTTTAAATAATTTAGCACCTTCAGCATCAAACTTTAATCCAACTGAAGGCTTATTGTATTTATCAAATGAAGTAGAAGCGTCTTTAACTCTACTACCATCAAGAATTACTGTGCCGTCAAAATCAGACTTATCCATTCCTTCAGTTGCCATAGAATTTTCATCAACAAGTAAAAACTCAAGTTTTGCAGTTTTACCTATTAATTCGATAGCTTCATTTGAATCTTTAACACCTGGCAGTTCAATTCTGATTCTCCTATCACCTTGTTTAGTGATATTTGGTTCAGTTAGTCCAAGTGTATTAATTCTTTTACTTATAATACTTTTCGTTTGGTTCACAATACGATCAAGTTCAGTGCCAGTTTCTGTTGTGTCTGCTTCATAAACAACTACAACTCCACCTTCGATATCAAGCCCTAATTTCATAGAATCTTGAATTGAATTGATTTTAAACATTCCTAGTCCAATACCTTGAAGCGCTATGTAAGTCACAGCAGCAATAACTAGTACGATCGATAAAAAAACTAATTTCGAGTTCTTTTTCATTTACTTTCCCTCCTGTTACTTTTTTGCTTTATTTAATTACTCAAAAGGATTCTAAAATTATAAATTAGTTATTATAAATGCATTTTCATTAATTTAAAAATCCTTGTACTGCTTACCTTATTTGTAATCTTTAGCAATTTCAACATAGTGAGATGCAGATGTAGCTAAATTAGCAATTTCCTCATCAGTT
>JBARWW010000212.1:0-13932 GCA_049647005.1 Acidaminobacteraceae bacterium
AAAATCTGGATCGGGAAAAACATATGGCATATATAATGAAATTAAAGACTTTATATATAAAGAAGTTGATGGAAAAGTAATACTGCTTGTACCTGAGCAGTTTACTTTAGAATCAGAATATAATCTCATAAATCAGATGAAGTTAGAAGGTTTACTGAACGTGGAAGTACTTAGTTTTAGTAGGCTAATGGATAGGATTTTTGATGAAACTGGACATCCTGATAAAAAAGAGATAAATCATCTTGGAAAAACAATGATACTTAAAAAAATATTTGATGAAAATAAAGAAAAACTATCTATATTTTCAAGCATATATAATCAAAATGGATTTATATCGCTTTTTAGTGATTTAATAGGTGAATTAAAAAGATCGGGGATATACGAAGAAAATATACTAGAGCTAAAAGATGGTGTCAAAGGCGACGTTATTTTATCATCTAAGCTTGCAGATATTTCAACTGTGTACGTCGATTTTTTGCGTAAAACAAAAGATTTATATATGGATGATGAAGATAAATTTGATCTGCTTATAGACAAAATTAATGCATCAGAGTTAGTCGCAAAATCCTATATCTATATAGATGGATTTAGTGGATTTACATTTCAAGAGATGCGTATAATAGAAGAACTTATTAGATTTTCAAAGTCAGTAACGATCAAATTTTTATATGAGACTATTGAGAATTCTAGTATATTTGAACCATCAATTAGAAACCTAGATCGCTTTAGAGCTATTGCAAAGAAGTGGGATATAAAAGAGAAAAAGAAGACATTTACATATGATGATAAGAACTTTGAACTTAACCACATAAAAGATAATTTTTTCAGATACCCATTTGAGCCTTATAAGAGTCTACCAAAGGATATAAGTATAGATATTGATTCATCATTTGACGGCGAGATTGAACGTGTAGCTAGTGAAATCGTTACTTTGGTACGCGACGAAGGTGCTCGGTGGAAAGACATAGCAGTAGTTTGTTCTACCTTTGACAGCTATGAGAGCGTTATAAAGCGTATATTTAATGAGTATCAGATACCCTTTTTTATAGACAATAAAAGAACTATTATGAACAGCCCACTTGTAAAAGTGATAATATCATCGCTTAGAGCTGTGACAAGTGGATTCAAGTATGAACATGTATTTAGACTTGCTAAAACAGCTTATATTGGACTTGAAGTAGATGATATACATAGGCTTGAGAATTACGTAATAGCAAACGGTATAAGAGGTAAGAAGTGGAACACACCTATAGATATAAGTGAATATCCACAGGAAATTGAAGATGCAAGGATAAAACTTATAGAACCACTTAATAAGTTTAAAGCAAGTCTTAAAAAGAGTATATGTATAAGCGATATTATAAAAAGCATATTAGAATATACGGACTCTATAGACCTATATGAGAAGTTAAATATTTCTATAGAAAAATTAAAAGAAGAAAATCGATTTGAATATGTAAATGAATACTCACAGATTTGGAATATACTAATGGATTTATTTGAACAAGCAGTTGAGATAATTGGTGATCAGAAGATGAACATTACTGACTTCACAGATATGATAGAAGCTGGTATGAGAGAATTTAAGATTGGTATAATACCGCCCACTATGGACAAAGTTCTAGTTGGAACTATTGAGCGTACAAAGTCTCATGGTATTGATTATATGTATATAATAGGAATGAATGAGGGATGTATACCTTCAAATAGATCAGATTATGGAATACTAGTTGACGAAGATAAGATGAAGATGATCAGTGAAGGTGCTCTTATAAAATCGGACCTAAAGACCATAGAAGAGGACGAGGCACTAGCTTTTTATAGTGTTTTATCTAGACCAAGTAAAAAACTAAAGTTCTCATATCCTATATCAAATTCAGATGGTAAATCACTTAGAACGTCTATATATGTTGATAGGCTTAAGAAATTGTTCCCATTTTTAAGTGAAGATAGCCATATAATAGAGGGACTTAGTTTAGAAAAACAAATTACAAATCCAGCATCAACACTTAAGTATCTTGTAGCTTCATTTAGAGACTGGATTGACACTGGAAGTATTGAAGCAAGATGGTTTGAAGTATATAAATGGTATATAGAAAATAGTGGTGACAAAGAAGGACTAGATCATATAATATCAGGCTTATTTCATGATAATCAAGTTGAAACTATAGGTAAAAAACATGCTATAAAGCTATATGATCTGCCTCTAAGATCGAGTGTTTCTAGGATTGAAAAATTTGTAAACTGTCCATTTGCTCACTTTGTAAAGTATGGACTAAGGCCAAAAGAGAGGTCGCAGTATGAGATTAAGATGCCTGATATAGGTATTATATTTCATGAATCGATAGAGAAATTTGGAGAGAAAATATTTGAAAATAGGCTTAATTTAGATAGCATAACAAAAGATAATTCTGATCAAATGATTGATCATATTATCGAGGATATGACTAAAGAGTATGGTAATTATGTGTTTGAATCAAGCTATAGATATAAATATCTAATTAACAAGATTAAACGTGTTGGTAGAAGATCGGCTTGGACTATTATAAATCACATTATGAGTGGTGAGTTTGATCCTATGGCATATGAGATTAAGTTTGGAGATGACAAGGAAGACTCTATACCACCCTTTATAATAGAACTTCCAAATGGAGAGAAGATATTTCTTGAGGGAAGAATTGATAGAATAGATATATTTGGAGACGATGATAAAACATACGCAAAGATAATAGATTATAAATCAGGAAGTAAGGCATTTAGTTTCTCTGATGCATTTAATGGTCTTGAGATACAGCTACTTCTTTATATGGACGCGGTACTTCAAAACAGTGATTTCTTTAAGGTTGATAAGGTTTACCCTGGAGGGGCCTTCTATTTTAAAATTGATGATCCACTTTTAAATGGTGATAATGTAGATATTAAAGAACTTGAAAATGAGATATTCAAATCGCTAAAGTTAGATGGTGTAGTTGTAAAAGATGTACATGTAGTTAATGCTATGGACGCAGCTACTAAAACAAACAGTAAGTCAGATATATTACCTGTTGATTTTAAAAAAGACGGCGATTTTTCTAGCACATCTAAAGCCATTAGCGAACCACAGTTTTTAAATATGCTATCACATGTAAAGGAGATAGTTGTAGACGCTGGTACTCAGATAATTGAAGGTGTGACTAAGGTTGAACCTATAAAAGATGGGGCAAGAGTGGCGTGTGAATACTGTGAATATAAAGGTATATGCCAGTTTGATACTAGATTTGAAGACAATAAATATAAAAGCCTAAAAAAATACACGAAAAAAGAAGTTCTTGAGCTGCTAGACGAGAGGGAAGAATCTAAGCAATCACTAGAAGATACTTATAAGGAAAATAGTAATGATAGAGTTAAAAAACTAGATGATGAGAGGCAGGTGTAAAAGTTGACTAGATGGACAGATGAACAGCGTGAGGCAATAAGTGTAAGAGATAAGAACCTACTTGTATCAGCAGCGGCGGGTTCGGGTAAAACTGCTGTATTAACTGAGCGTATTATAAAACTTATAACGGAAGATAGGGTAAGCCTTGAAAACATGCTAATAGTAACTTTTACAAATGCAGCTGCTGGTGAGATGAGAGAGAGAATTTTATCTAAATTAATCGATTGTCTTTTGATAAAAGATGTAGATGATAAATTTATACGTGCTCAAATTGCCATTGTAAACAAGTCATTTATAATAACTGTACATTCCTTCTGTATTGATATAGTTCGTAAGAACTTCTTTAAGTTATCTCTTGATCCAAATTTTAAGATTGGAGATCCTGTTGAGTTAAATCTTACCATTGTAGATATTATAGATGAGTTATTTGAAGATGAATATGAGCTTAATAATCCTGAATTTTTAGAATTAGTCGAATCATATGGAACAAATAGAGACGATGCAAAATTAAAGGATATAGTCCTTAAATTATATAGGTATATACAGAGTAAGCCAGATCCACTTGCTTGGTTACGTGAGGTTACTGGCTACTACAAAGTATCGGATGAGAACTTTATGGACAATATATGGATGAGTTCTCTAGTTGAAGAGACAAGGCTTGAACTGCTTAATCTAAAAGAATTAGTAGATCATAACATAGACCTATGTCAACATGATGGTGGACCACTCGAATACCTAAGTGCAGTTAAATCAGACTACTATATACTTGAGGATTTACTCGAGTCTATAGATAAAGATTATGATATATTTACTAAAAATCTATCACTTATAGAGCATGAGAAGCTAAAGCGTATATCTAAGAAAAGACAAGTACCAATTGATGATGTTTTAGTAGATAGGGTGAAATCAGCGAGAGATTCACTAAAAAAACCTCTGAAAAAAATGCAATCTTCTCTTTCGTCTAAAGACACAGCTACTATGATAAATCAACTTAATGAGATGGAAGCACTTATGAACTACCTTTGTACTTTAGTTGAAAAGTTTACTATGAAGTATAGAAAGGAGAAGACTAAAAAGGGCATACTTGATTTTAATGATCTTGAACACTACGCAATTGAACTACTTTCTGATAAAGATATTAGCGGAAAATATAGAGAAAAATTTAAGTACATATTCCTAGACGAATATCAGGATTCAAACATCGTTCAGGAGACTATTATCAATCACATAAAGCGTGATAATAATGTGTTTTTAGTAGGCGATGTTAAGCAGAGTATATATAAGTTTAGACTTGCAGATCCTACTTTATTTATAGATAAATACAACAAGTATTCAAAAACACCGGACGCAATAAATTATAGAATTAATCTATCGAAAAACTTTAGAAGTAGACGAGAAGTCTTAGATGGTATTAACTTTATCTTTAAAAATATTATGAGTACAAAACTTGGTGAGATAGAGTACGATGAGTCTGCCTTTCTATATAGTGGTACACATTTTGAAGAAAACTTTAATAGTGCAGTTGAGATAAATATACTAGATAAGTCATCAGAAGATGAAGAAATCGATGATGAACTTAAAAACCTAGAGACGGTAGAACTTGAAGCTATAGCTATTAGTAAAAAGATAAAGTCGCTAATAGGCAAGAAAAGTTACGATGGAAAAACAAAAACATACAAAGACCTTGAGTATAGAGACATAGTAATCCTGCTTCGAGCAACTAGAAGTTGGTCACATGTATTTACTGATGTTTTTATGGATGAGGGCATACCTTTATTTTCAGATTCGGGTAGTGGATTCTTTGATGTGCTTGAGATAAAAGTGTTTTTAAGTCTACTTAATATAATAGATAACAAGTTTCAGGATATACCACTTATAACAGTACTTAGATCACCGATAGCTGGTTTTACTATAGAGGAACTTATAAACATAAGGTGTATAAATCCTAAAGTTAGTTTTAATGAATGTTACTTTTCTTATAATGAAGAGGACCAACTAGGAGTAAAAATAAATGATTTTAAAGAGAAGCTTGACAAGTGGATACATGAGAGTACATTTATAAGACTAGACGAGCTTATATGGAAACTACTTATGGAGTCTGGATTTTACTACTACGCAGGTGGTTTACCAGGTGGAGTTGAGCGTCAAGGTAATCTTAAAATCCTAGTAGATAAGGCACAGATGTTTGAAAATACTAGCATTAGTGGTCTATTTAACTTTATTAAGTTTATAGAAAAACTTGAAAAAACTTCAGGAGATATGGACACTGCAAAAAATGTTTCTGAGAGCGAAAATGTAGTTAGGCTTATGAGTATACATAAGAGTAAGGGACTTGAGTTCCCTGTAGTTATACTTGCAGGTGCCGGTAAAAAGTTTAATCTTATGGACCTAAATTCTGAGCTACTACTTGATAAAGATCTTGGTTTTGGTCTTAAATATGTAGATTATAAAAATCGCTATTATATGGAGACTCTGCCACAGTCAGCGATAAAATCAAAGATGAAGGCAGCTGTACTCTCTGAAGAACTTAGAATTCTATATGTCGCTCTGACTCGTGCGGTTGATAAATTGATTATATTTGGAAGTCTGACTAAGGTAGAGACAGCAGTTAAGAAGTGGGAAAAGAAGATAACTCCATTTAATCTACTTAACTGTGCTTGTTACTTAGACTGGATTATGTCTGTAGCAATAAGGCATAAAGATCTTGAATCGTTTAGAAATGAATACACACTTGAAATTGATCTTATAGATGATGATTTGGATACAAAATTTGAAGCAAACATTTTAACTAGAACAGAACTTTTATCTAATTTACAAGAGGAAAAAAACACTTTAGCTGACTATAAAAAAGTAATAGTGGGTAAAGAAGATATGCAAGATATAGTCATATCTGAGTCTCTTAAATCGAAGTTTGAATACAGGTATAAACATGAAAATGCTATGAATTTCCCTTCAAAGGTATCTGTTACAGAGCTTAAAAAACTTAGCAATAATAATGAAGACTTAAGTGCAAAGATGTCTATACCTGAACTAAAGCCACCTGTAGTATTTACACATCAGAGTGATGAAGATAGAGTCCTCTCAGGTGCTGAACTTGGTAGTGCTTATCACTTAGTACTTGCACATCTTGACTATAACTTAGAAAAGTCTATTACTGTTAATAGAACAATTGATAGTTTAGTTGATAGAAGACTTATTGATAAAGAAGTTGCGAGAGTTTTGGATTTGAAGAAACTACAAGCTTTTGTTGAGAGTGACCTATTTGATAGAATTAGTAAATCTAAGAAAGTATTTAGAGAAGAGGCTTTTGTTATCAAAATGGAAGTTAAGGGTGAGAGTGTACTAGTTCAGGGTATAATTGACCTTTATTTTGTAGAGGATGACAAACTTGTACTTGTAGATTATAAAAGTGATAAAATTACTAAATCACTTACCCACTATAAATCAATCTACCAAGCGCAAATTAAGTTATATGAAGAAGCACTAACAAAGATGAGTAGGTATGACGTTAAGGAGTCGCTACTTTACTTTATGGATGTTGATAAGCTTGTTAGTGTTTAAATTATGCATAAATTCTAACAATCATACACTTTAACATATAAATTAAAATAAAAAAGCACAAAGCTGTTGCGATACAATTGTTAAAATTGTATCGCTTTTTATATTGAATTATCTGAAAAATTTATCTATAATAATCCCAGGCGATACAATACATATAAAAGGGGATGAAAAAATGGATACAAAATCAAATGTAAGTAAAACGAAAGACCTAGTAGTAAATGGATTACTAATAGCCATAGTTTTTGTTGCAACATATTTTATTCAGATAAGATTACCTATATCAGTAAACGGTGGACTTATTCACCTAGGTAATGTAGCATTATTTTCAATTGCTATAGTATTTGGACCAAAGAAGGGTGCTATCGCAGGTGCTTTTGGAATGGGCCTATTTGATATACTATCGGGATGGATAAGTTGGGCACCGTTTACTTTTATTATACGTGGAGTAATGGGTTATCTTATAGGCTACTTTGCATTTAAAGGCAAAAAAGCTGGTAAACCATTACTATATAGTATCGTAGGTATGCTTATAGCAAGTGTGTTTATGATTTTAGGCTATTATTTAACAGAAGTTATTCTATATGGTTCTTACCTAGCGCCACTTACATCTATAGCAGGAAATATAACGCAGCTAGTTATTGGTATTACAACGTCTATACCGGCATCACTTGCTCTTGATAAAATAAATCCTCATAAGGAGCTGGCAAGCTATGAATAAAGATTATCTTATAATGACTCCTGGTCCAACGGAAATAAATCAGTCAGTATTAGATGCCATGGCAACAAAGGGTACAAATCCAGATCTAGATAAAGATTTTTTTGAAGTTTATAAGGATACAGTTACAAGTTATAACAAACTTATAGCTGCAAAAAAAGCTAGGTCGATGTTTTTAGCTGGCGAAGGTATACTTGGACTTGAGGCTGCTTGTGCTAGCCTTATAGAAGAAGGAGATAAAGTACTTTGTATTGCAAATGGTGTGTTTGGAGAGGGTTTTAAAGGTTTTGTAGAAATGTATGGTGGACAAGCTATAATGCTATTATCAGACTGGGACATAGGAATAAATATATCTAATATAGAAAAAGCACTAGAAATTCATAAGGGTATTAAACTTGCAACACTTATTCACTGCGAAACTCCGAGTGCAATAACTAATGATATAGACCTTATTTGCAGATACTTAAATTCGAAAGGTATACTTAGCATAGTTGATAGTGTATCAGCTATTGGTGGCGAGAAAGTAACCTTTGACGACTCAAAGATAGATGTACTGCTAGGTGGATCGCAGAAGTGCTTATCATCTCCAGCGGGTATGACTATGGTTACTCTAAGTCAAAGGTCTATTAATCACATGAAAAATAGAAGCACTCCTATAAGAGGATACTATCTTAATCTAATGATATGGGAAGATTGGTATGATAAAAAGTGGTTTCCATATACTCAGCCGCTTCAAAATATACTAGGACTTAAACAATCAATTGAGAATACTTTAAAGATAGATTTTGCAAGTGAGCACAAAAAATATGGTGAATATGTTAGAGAACATTTTCTAAGTAATGGATACGAATTATATGCAAAATCTGATTATTCAAATACGGTAACAGCGGTTAAACTTCCCCCAAATGTTAAGTTCGACAATTTATTTGATATTATGAAAGAAAAACATGGTATTCTTATCGGTGGCGGAATTGGTCAGCTAAAAGATAAGGTTTTTAGAATAGGACACATGGGTGAGAATAATAAAAGAGAAAACTTTGATAGGACTTTTGAGGCGCTTAGTAAAAGTTTTAAAGAGTTAATACAGTAAAAGTATACATGCAAAATAATAATTAAATACAACTTTTTAAATAGATTTAATGTAGTAAATAAAATTTATCTACATTAAATCTATTTTTTTTATTGTGGTGAGAATGAATTTTAAGTGAAAACAAATAACAAATGACAAAAGTTATCATTGACTTGTAATTGATAATCGTTTACAATAACATTGTCAAAGACATATCAAACTTAGGAGGAAAAAATGAAAAAGATATTAGGTTTTTTACTTATAGCAGTATTTCTTATATCATCAGTTGGGTGCTCTTCAACTTCGGTGGAGGAAAGCAAAGAAGTTGTAGAGGAAGTTATAAAAGAAGATAGTACGCCTGTAACTGATAGAGAAGTAAACGTTTATTCAGACAGACATTATGATACAGATCAAGCTCTTTACGATTTATTTACGCAGGAAACAGGAATTAAAGTAAATATCGTAAAAGCTGGATCAGATGAATTGCTCGAGCGACTAGAAACTGAAGGTCAAGATACAGAGGCAGATTTAATTATCACATCTGACGTTGGAAGGTTATATAGAGCAAATGCTAAAGGTCTTACAAAAGCATTGGAGTCAGAAATAGTAAATTCTAATGTTCCTGAGAAATTTAGAGATGCGAAGAACAACTGGACAGCTTTAACTATGAGAGCAAGAATTTTAGCTTACTCATTAGATAGAGTTGATCCTGGAAACTTAAGTACTTATGAAGCGCTTACTGGTGAAGAGTTTGCTGGTAAAATTGTAGTAAGAAGTTCAAGCAACATCTACAACCAGTCATTACTTGCTTCATTTATCGCTATTAACGGTCAAGAATCCGCAAGTGAGTGGGCAGCAGGAATAGTAAATAACTTTGCAAGAGATCCAAAGGGTAATGATAGAGATCAAATGAAAGCTGTTGTTGCTGGCGAAGGTGACATAGCTATTGTAAACACATACTATGTTGGAAAGATGTTAAACTCATCGGATCCAGTAGAAGTAGAAGTTGCCAAGCAAATTGGTGTGTTTTTCCCTAACCAAGAGACAAGCGGAACACACATAAACATCAGTGGTACTGCTCTTACTAAGTATGGTAAAAACTCTGAGGAAGCAACTTTACTAGTTGAGTTTTTAACTAGTGAAAAAGCTCAGTCAGATTATGCAAATGCTAACTATGAGTACCCAGTTAATCCAAACGTTGAACCATCTGAATTACTTAAAAGTTTTGGTGACTTTAAAGCTCAAGACATAGATTTATCATTACTTGGTGCAAACAACGAAAGTGCAGTAAAAGTATTTGGTAAGGTTGGATGGCAATAATGAAATTAAAAAGCAGGGGACTTAAGTTTAGTCCTCTTTTTTTCTTTGGTACACTAATAATTCTGCTGATATTGTTTCCAAGTGCCATGTTAGTTATAGAATTATTTAAGCCAACTACAGATTCTTGGCAACACATAAAAGAGTTTCTGTTAGGCAAATATATTATAAATTCACTTATACTAATATTTTCAGTAGGGTCAATTACGGCTGTAGTTGGAACTTTCTTTTCATATAGTTTAAGTAAATATGATTTTAAATTTTCTAAAACATTAAACATGCTTTTATATATCCCTCTTGCTATACCTGTCTACATAGGCGGATATATCTATGGAGGTTTTTTTGGTAATTTTGGAACGCTTGATAGAATTCTGCTAAAGATGGGTTTTGGACTAGCAAGGATAGATGTGTTTTCAATGGGTGGTGCAGTATTTGTATTCTCATTATTTCTAATGCCTTACGTTGTTCTTATAACAAAGTCCTTCTTTCATAAGTTTCCAGCAAGTTATATAGAAACCTCAAAACTTCTTGGGAAAAGCAATATGCACACATTCTTTAAGGTTGTACTGCCAATGAGCCGTGGTTCAATACTTGGTGCAACAGTTTTAGTTATACTCGAAGTATTAAATGAATATGGTTTAGTCAAATATTTTGGTATACCAACATTTTCTACAGCCATATATACAACCTGGTTTGGACTTGGTGATATTCAAAGCGCTATTAGACTAGCATCATATTTAATGATAATAGTGTTTTCAATATTACTTATTGAAAATATTTCACGAAGAAATATACGAGTATCAAACTCTAGAACACTTACTAGAATTTCAAAAAAAGAAAGACCAAAAGGGATATTTAAAGTAGTATTTTATATAATTTATAGTATTTATATAGTATTTAGCGTGGTAATTCCACTTCTTCAACTTATATATTGGAGCACACTTGCAAATTCTGATATTATTAAACGAGAGTTTTATCCACTAGTAAGCAATACCGTAAACGTTGCGATTATAGTGACTATTTTGGTTATAATATCAGGCCTTATAATAGGTAACTATAAAAGATTATCAGAAAACAATCTTAGTAAAATATATTCTAAGATAGTAATACTAGGTTACTCTATACCAGCATCTATTATTGCAGTTACAGTTCTACTTTTCTTTATTAGTATTGATAGATTTTTAAAACCATTATACGAGGTATTTGAACTTAAAAGTTTATTTTTAACGAGCTCTTTAGTGCTTTTAATATTTGCGCTTACCATAAGATTTATGGCTATTGGATTTAATAGTATAGAGAGTGGATTTAATAAGATGGGTAAAAAATACTACGAAGCATCAAGACTACTTGGAAAGTCTGCCTTTGTAACATTTTTCAAAGTAGATTTGCCGATTTTAAAACCAGCAATTATGAGTGCTTTAATACTTACATTTGTTGATATATTAAAAGAACTTCCACTTACTCTTATACTCAGACCCTTTAACTTTGATACACTTGCAACTAAGGTATTTACCTATGCGTCAGATGAAATGATACATGAGGCGTCGATTTACGCCCTAGTTATAATAGGAATTAGTATAATTGCACTTATGGGACTACAGATAATTCAAAAGGAGAAGACCAATGATTAAACTTGAAAATATATCGTTTAGATATGATAATTCCAAAGAAGATATTTTAAAAGATGTATCATTTACATTAGAAACTTCTAGTATCCTTGCGATAGTTGGTCCAAGTGGTGGTGGTAAGTCAACTCTACTTAGAGTAATTTCGGGACTTGAGGAGCCATATGCTGGTTCTATATCTATCGATAATAAAAAGGTGTTTGATAAACACACTCTTGTTTCAATTGAAAGCCGTGGAGTAGGTATGCTATTTCAAGACTACGCGCTATTTCCGCATATGAGTGTTGGAAAAAATATAGAGTACGGTCTTGATAAGATGAAAAAAGGTGAGAAAAAAGAAAAAGTAAAAGAGATGCTTAAATTAGTTGAACTTGAAGAGTATAGTAAACGTTATCCTCATCAACTTAGTGGTGGCCAGCAGCAGAGGATTGCACTTGCACGTGCACTTGCGCCGTCTCCAAAGATACTTTTACTCGACGAACCATTTTCTAATCTTGATTCACAGCTGCTTGAAAAAGTAAGGAGAGATCTACTTAAAATAATTAAGAAAACAGGTATAACAACTATCATGGTTACTCATAATCCAGAGGATGCTGAGGCGATGGCGAGCAAGACTATTGTAATTGATGGTGGTATTTCAAAGTAATTATATAAACTTAGAATTATAGGGCAAACACTAATATTATTGGTGTTTGCCCTATTTTATAGAAAGAATTATACATACTACTAATTATGAGTGATATTTTATGATAGAATCAGATGTAGTGGGTATATATACTTTGTGGCATTATCTAGTATTTGCTTTTAAAAGATAGTAGTCAGATATATTTCAAGGAGGATTTAATATGAATAAAACTATTAATATAAGAACATCGCTAACATTATGTATGGTGATGTTATTTTCATTAATGTCACCAATCTTTGCATCGTCAATTGATGAATCAGATTATAGGTTGCACTGGGCTAAGGAGTCGATACAGTCTGCTGTACAATCTGGCATGATAAAGGGTTATCCTGACGGTAGCTTTAGAGCAGATAATTCAATAACAAGAGCTGAGTTTTTTACAATTGTTAATAACTCATTTAACTTTGTAGAGTTATCAGATCAGAAAATTAAAGATGTACCTAATGAAGAATGGTACGCTATTGAAGTTTCTAAAGCACTTAAGGCTGGATACGTAAAATCCTACATAAGTGGAAATATTGAACCTGCAAGAGAAATTACTAGGGAAGAAGTAGCTGTAATTATCAGTAATATTAAAAATCTAAAATCAAGCTCAGCTTCAAAATCATTTATAGATATAGATCAAGCTTTTAATACAACTATAGAACCTATAATTTCAGTATCAAATGCAGAAATTATGAATGGTTATCCAGATGGAAGTTTTAAACCAAAATCTAAAATTACAAGAGCGGAAGCAGTTGTTACATTACTAAAAACGCTAGCATATAAAGTGAGTGAATATACATATAATGAAGCAATTGTTTATGGTGGTGATGAAATTACGACTGTAGATGGCAATGTTACTATTACAAAATCGGGCGCAATATTAAAAAATGTAGTAGTAACAGGTAATTTAACCATTGCTAAAGAAGTAGCAGAAGGTGATGTTACACTTGATGGTGTGACTATTTTAGGATATACATTCATAAATGGTGGTGGATCGAACAGTATCCATTTTATAAATACTATAATAAATCAATTATTTGTTCAAAAAGAAAATAGCTCAGTACGTATAGTTGCATCGGGTTCAACTAAAGTTGAAGATGTAGTTGTTAGATCAGAAGTTAGATTAGAAGAAAAAGATTTAACTGAAAGCGGATTTAAAAATTTATTAGTAGAAGAAAATAATGAAAATGAAATTCTGATATCGTTAATAGGAACTCAAATATCTAATGTGGATATAAAAGGGAACTTAGTTACTTTAAATATGACAAGTACTTCTAGAATAACTAATTTGGAAGTCGAAGGTGAAAACACAAAAATCATTGGAAAAGGAATTGTATCACAAGCAAATGTGAAATCAGATACTGTTACATTTGAAAAAACACCGTCGAATGTTAGTGTTGATGAGGGCGTTAAGGAGCCAGTTGTTACTAATAAGACAGTAGTTACAACTACAACTAATACTTCTTCAAGCTCGTCGTCGAGTAGTTCTTCATCTTCTGGATCAACACCAGTAGTATCAATAACAGATGTAACATCAGCAAACTTTACAATGTTATCAGC
>JBARWW010000213.1:0-12951 GCA_049647005.1 Acidaminobacteraceae bacterium
TTGATTATTGCTTAAAGTATTGTTATTTATTGAATGATCACTGTTTAAAGTATTGCTATTTGATACATTGCCATTTAACATAGCACTATTTCTACTGTTAGCACCATTACTACTACCTATATCATGACTTATATTTGTTATGTTAGTAAGATGTCTACTTTCAAAATCTATTTGATATCTTTCTTCAAAAGGATTCTTTACATATATTTTTTTTATAGCATTTTTTATAATTTCATTAACTAGATTTCGTTTTATAGCATCTCTATTCTCTTCTAATTTACTTTCATAGTTAAAGTTGTTTTCAATATTAATATCTTCTGATTTTTTATTTATAAACTTACTTAGCTCAGATTTACTACTATCATCTAGATAGTTACTATTTTCTATGACTTGGCTAGTAAAGCTAGATTTAAATAACATGGATATTTTTTCATCATATATTCCATTTTCAATGTCTATTTTCATATTGATGATATTATTTTTATAGTTTTCAATAAATAGTTCCTTTTCTATTAATTGATTTAGATTTGATTCACTTAATACGCCAAGCGTACTACTAACTTCAAATTCACTTTTGCTACTTTGATCAAAATATCTTGATTTATCTATATACAAATCAGCCTTCCTTCGTGACTTGTATTCGCTATTATTATCATTAAATCTATAATTTGTTTTACTTCCTAAAACTTCAAAATTAAGATACTTTTGAAGTATCAGTTTTGAGCTTATGTAGTTTAAGTATTTTTTTCTATTAACGTTGTTTATACTATTAACGGTGTTTATGCTATTAATATTCTTATTTGTATCTGTATTTGAAACATCATCTAAGTTCATCTTTGTTTTGCTATTAGAAATTGATAAGCCATTTTTATTGATCTCTGATTTTTCATTATCTGCACTGCTTAAACTTAGCATGTTTAGATTAAGAATTTCTTTTAGAAATTTACTTGTTTCATTTTTTTGACTGTCTTTTTTATATCTATAATCTATATAATTATTTATCGAACCTCTAAATATATTTCTAATAATAGAACTATTTTTTTCGCTTGAAAGGTTCATCAAATTACTTTTTTTCAAATTGATTTGTTCATTATTGATAACATTTGTAAACATATTATTCATCTTAAGACTTATAATCATATGTTCAAATAAATCTATATTCTTACTATTATTATTTTCTTCATTCATAATTGTTTTATTGTTTATTTTTTTTTTTACATCAGTGATTTTCTTATAATTACTTATGTCGTTACTTATCCTACTCAAATTCGTTTTAAGCGCTGCACTAGTAATTTTCAAATCTTTATAATTGTTTAGAATATCAATTTGGTTATTAACATTATAGTAGATGTTACTTTCGCTAACCTCTTCACTTACTTTACTCTGGTTGTAACTTAAGGGTGTATATCCACCATACGGTATATATATAAATGGAGTGTTTCCAACTTTAAGGCCAATTATATTGTTAAATGTTGATATATTTTTTAAGTATATTTTCATTGGCTCTATCATCTTAGTAGCACCTCCCTTTTATAGTTTCATACCTAGGTGTGAAAGCTCTATTGTTTCTATTGCTACTGAGCTACCCATTCCATCAAAATCTGAAACAGACCATTTTACTGGTAATCCACTTGAAAAGTTCCACCTCTTTACAATTTCGCCCTTAGGATTCCAAAGTATAATTGCAAAATCTTTTCTATCTATTATGCCTTCTTGGATTTGTAGTATCCACTTGGCTAGTACATCCGATGAAGTTGTTCCACGCTCAAGTGTTATATTAGAAAATTTAGTTTTTGTCGGAAAAGTGTGTTCATAGAGCATGCCACCTTCATGGTAACTCATAGTTTCTATTTCGACTGAAACACCTTTTGCATTTGCAAAGCTCGATTCAATAATTCCATCAATTTCTATACCAAATCTTGAATTTGCAACTGGCTTTTCTTTTTTGTCTTCATCTCCGTAGAGATTACCAAACATTTCAGGCATCTACTTCACCTCCCTAAAACACGTCAAATATATTTTTCTTTTCACTTTCACCACTTACTTTTCTATTTATTACTGATATTTCATCACACCATTTTTTTCTCTCTCTATGTTCAAGATGCATAATTTGGTCCTGTGGCCAGTGGAAATAGTATGCTATAAAAGCCATTTCCTCATATAACTTTCGCTCAGGATACTTTACCAGTTTATGCTCTCCCCCAAAAAATCCATATCCACCTCGATTTCATTACTACAATGCGGGCATGTCATTTTTATAGATGCATCTGCGTATTGATTTATCCTGTTATATAGTTCTTGTAAGTAACCAAGATCTGCAGTGAATAAATTTTCAATCACTGATGTATCAATACTTTTAACATCGCCAAGTTCTGATACAACTCTTGATAATAATATAATTGTTAGGTAACTTGGATTTTGCTGAACTCTTGGATCTCTAAGTGGAATTATTTCATCTGAAGCTGTTGCTAGTCTCATCTTGCCTTTTTTATGTAGATTTCCTTCTTTATCTATATAACCTCTTGGTAATGTAAATTCATATATCGTTTGAAATGCCATATAGCTACCCCCATAATATTAATATGACAACAGGCGAAATGTTTTATCATTTCACCTGTTATCATTATTTAATTAAGCTGTTCTTTTAAGTCCCTCATGTGCAAGTTCCATTGTTTCTATTGCTACTTCTGAACCAGAAGCACTTAAGTCTGGACCAGTATATTTAACAGGCCATGCTTCAACGATTTCCCAAGTTGCAAGTGCACTACCATCTTCGCCAAGAGCGATTACTGTAACTACTTTTCTCTCAATCTTTCCTTCTACACAGTCTTTTATCCAATTATATAATTCCATAGAATCAGTAATTCCATGTTTTAATGTAATGTTAGAGTACTTTGTAAGTCCAGGTAATTTATATGGAGTTGTTGGATCATCTCCCTCGCGATACTCAATAGTATCTAGAGAAATATCAAATCCAGAAATCTCACTAAATCCTGCCTCAGCACCACCAACAGAAACTTTATATCTAAAATTACGAATCGGGTCTTTTCTATCAGCCATTTTTTAATCCTCCTTTTTACTATTCACCTGCTGATTCAGCTGTGAATTGTGTAAATCTAAAGATTACAAACTCAGCTGGTTTAACTGGCGATACTCCAATAACGCAGATTAGTCTACCATTATCAATATCATCTTGAGTCATAGTTGTTCTATCAATTTTAACGAAGTAAGCGTCTGATGGACCGGCTCCAACTAAAGCTCCAGTTCTCCAAACTCCCGTTAAGAAATTGTCTAAACTTCTCTGAACTCTTGCCCATAATTCTTCATCATTTGGCTCAAATACAACCCAATCAGTAGATCTCTTAACTGATTCTTCTATGAAAATAAATAGTCTTCTAATGTTAACGTATCTCCAAAGTGGATTAGAACTTAATGTTCTAGCTCCCCAAACTCTTATACCTTGACCTGTAAAGGCTCTAATTAAATTTATGCCTATAGGGTTAAGTACATCTTGTTCGCCTTTTGAGTATTGACAATCTAGCGATAAACAAGATCTGACAACTTCGTTTGCTGGCGCTTTATGTACGCCACGAGTATTGTCACTTCTAGCATAAACACCTGCCATTGACCCTGATGGTGGAATATGAATATTTCTCTTATCCATTGGATCAAAAACTTTCAACCACGGATGATATGCTGCTGCGTAACTAGAATCAAACATATTTCTCCATGCCTTTAAATCATTAACTTTCTTAGTTTCTTGTGGAATATCTAATATAGCAAATCGATTTGCCTTATTTTCACAATGAGCGATTAAGTCAAGTTGAACTGCTGGATCAGTTACTCCAGGAACAGCCATTATAGATACATCTTCATTGTCAACAAAGGCTTTTATACCAGATCTCTTTCCAGGTCCATTATCAGAACCCATAAAGTCTGCCGCACTAATCTTATCTAAAGTTCCATCGCTACCACCGCTAAAATCAAGGAATGTCTTTCCTTTTTCAACGTCTTCGCCAGCAAATAAATTAAATGGTTTTTCAATCCCTTCAATCAAATCAATACTAACTTTAGCTATAATTAGATTAGATTTGTTTAGCATTTTTTCTATGAAGTTCGATTTTGTAATATTTAGTGACACCTTGTCATATACTTCTACTTCATCACCATAAGAAACTTGAATATTAATTTCTCTAGTGTAAATCATTTTTGTTGGAAGAATTTCGTTGTCAATAACGTCTCCTGTAAACTCTGAATCAAGTGTAATCACATTATCTTGTACTGTTTTGATTTGTTTAGTTTGAGTGTCTTCTTCATATGAGAATTCAATTATGTCACCTTCATTAAATCCAATTGCAGACTTAACTCTATATTGAGCACCACCTAGATCCTCAAACAACTGAGTTTTAGCCTTACTTACAGGAGTAATCAAAATTCTTATACGATCACCCCATGCACCAGGATTTTTTGCTGAAATTTTAATGAAATCAAGTTTTGTATTTTCAGCTTTTTTCGCATCCTCAGGAACAACTCTCATAACGTAGCATCTACTTCCGCCATTTACAAAGAAATGTTCTACAGAGTAAGATAGAAATCTATACTCACCAAATTGGTTCTCTGGTAAATATCCACCAAACTTTCTTTGGAAATCAGCAAAACTAGTCACTAATTCTGGTAAACCTTGTGCTTCTCCTCTTTGCGCTAGTCCTAGGAATCCCGCTGTGCTTGTAGATACTCCAGCTACAGGAACTCCTCCACTTTCAAACTCTTCAATAAAGACTCCAGGCGATAAATATTCAGGCATATTATTTGGTTTTAATCTATAAAAATTAAAACCCCGACCTCCTTTCTACATATGTACTACACCAAGATTATAGGAATTGTTTTCCTTTATCTTGATTGCAACCTCTTTGAAAACTTCCTTGTAAAAAATCATTATCTTTGCGTCTGCACTCGATTTGTACATGTCGTTAAAATAAAGAACGCAATTTCCGCTATTAGAAGCTTTTGTTACCACCGCTTTATACAATTTATCACCTTCACTAAGCGCAATATCGTTTATAAAGCTAAGTTTACATGCATCCTCTTCATCCTTTTCAATAATGCGTATGGCTCCTTTACAAGCTTCACAAGTAAACTCATCACCAATATATATCTTACTTCCAGTTGACTTAATTACACATTTTTCTTCTGTTTTTTCGACTACTCTTGCAGAGTAATCAACTTCGCCAGATAAGTAAGCAATTATAACGACATCATCATATTCAATTTTTTCTCCACTTTCCAGTTCTAAACTAAAGTTTATATTTACACTATTTTTGAAGTATGGATATACCGAACTCGGTTTTAACCTATAAACATGAATCTTATCTTTAACTGAATTTTCATCAATCAAAATTTTTACATTGTGATAATAATCTGTTTTTAGTTCAATAGATTCCCCTTCAAATGGCAAATTCACAAATACATATAGACCAGAATTTTTTTTTATAGGTTTTAATTTTTCATTGCCCATAAAAAATTCAAAACGACCTTTTAGTAAACCACGGTCATAGTCATCTTCAAGTTTTAATACATAATCAACAACTTTTTCTATAACGATTGAGCTTCTCATCATAATTAGCCCTCCCTATTAATTCGAAGTGATGATTTTGTAACCCTTGGAGTATTCTTAATTCTTTTAGAATCGATATATATCGGTCCTACTCTGTACGCAATCGATAATGAGTAGGGCACATCATTGAAATGCCAAATTCTCATCATTTCATCATAAGTTAAATTTTTTACTTCAACCTTAATTTCTTGATTTGACTCTTGTAAACTTCCTATTAGCTGACTCTTTTGTAACACTGGATTGTCATGGAACATTTGAATCGCTTTACCAATAATTTTATGTTCATCTAGTGCTTTTGATTTTATATCTGTTGATGAATAGGCGGTTATCAAATAATTAAGGTAAAACACCTTTGGTGGATACTGTTGAGATCCATCGGGCAAATCAATCATTTGAGTAACCCTAAATTCACTACTTTCCTCAATATTATATAGATAAAGCGTTAATTGAAAATCTCCTTTGTCAGCTGGAGAGCAAAGTCCAATGTTTGGAGCCTTACTAATAGGTTCAGGCACAAGAGATTCTTGTAATAGCTGTACTAAACTCATGCCTACATCTGCAATTGCCATATAACTCACTTAATCACCACCAATCATCATAGGTCATATTAATCTAATAAATATGAGTACTCCCTTAATTCTTCTTTTAGTAATAATTTATCTATTTTCTGCATTTCTGCTTTAATAGCTTTTATAACACTTCTCATATCAATCTCTGAACCTAGGGCTGCTGCAATATAAGCGCTGTTTAGAACAACATTTTTTATATTACCTCCAGATAATTCAAAGTTATTTGCCAAAAACTCATAATCAAGTGAGCTTGAGAGTGGAGCTCCCTTTGAAAACGTCTTTGTCCAAATCTTCAGTCTATTTGAAGCGGTTGGAAACGGAAAGTTTACGATATAACTTATACGTCTTAAAAATGCCTTATCTATATTGTTAAGGAAATTTGTAGCTAGTATAGTTATACCCTCATACTCTTCAATTTTCTGTAGTAAAAATGATATCTCCATATTAGAGTATCTATCTTTTGAATCTTTAACGCCTGTTCGTTTACCAAATAAGGCATCAGATTCATCAAAGAACAAAATTGCATTTGAATATTTGGCCTCTTCAAATATTGAATTAAGATTTTTTTCGGTCTCACCTATATACTTACTTATCACTTTCGATAAATCTACTTTGTACATTTCAAGATTAAGTTCTTTTGCAAGTATCTGAGCTGACATAGTTTTACCAGTTCCAGGTGGACCTGCGCATATGAGGGATATACCTTTGCCATATGGGATTTTTTCTCCAAAACCCCACTCGTTCATCACTGTATTTCTAAACTTAACTTGATTACATATGGCATTTAAAACATCTAGTGTTTCATCGGGAATCACTATGTCATCCCATCCATATACAGGCTTAATTTTACTTGCTTTTTCACTAAGCGAATTTTCAATTTGATCATAAACAGCTCTATATATGCTGTAGTCTAAATCTTCTTGTATAATGTTTCTTACACGAAACTCTTTTATAGAGTTTTCAATTTGCGAAGGTGTTATCTTAAATTTAGTTGCTAGCTCAATTGCATCGACTGATTCTATAAGGAATTTTTCTAAATAATAATTCCAAATTTTTATCGAGTCATCAAACGATGGTCTGTCTATATAATGTTTTGTAATAGAACTTTCTATTTTAGATAATCCTTTTTTTATTGAATTGTCTTCTATCATAAATACCGGTTCGCTATAGTTTGAAAATGCTGCGAAAAATTGGTCTATACCGCTATTTATCATAAGATTTTCCTTATGAATCAGCTGATAATTTACAATCCCAATCATAGCCTCTGATAGTATGGCTTCTCTAATTATAGAATTTAGTATTTTTACAAAATCATTATTTTTATCAAAGCCCGCAAAATCAACAAATAGAATGTTACGATTAATTCTTTTCGCTACATGTCTACAAAGATGTCGTCTTCCAGAGCCTAGGTCACCTATAATTCGTATATATAAGGATTCATTACTTTTATACTCTGAGTAATGGTTTGAAATTGATTTACGAACTATGTCTTTAGTCAAGCCACTTCCTATATCGTCATTAATCATACTTTTATAATAAAACATTTCACTAGCATGACTTATATCTAAACTAACTTTCTCAACGTTGAATATATAATCTGCAACTTTTTCTGATAGAATTATTTCTCTATCATATATATGTTGAGCTCTACTGTTTAAATCATCTTCAAGAAGGTACTTTTTAAGGTTGCCTTCTGATGATATAAATTTATATGCCTCACAATAAGATTTTCCCAATGACTTTATTACTATTCCAAATGTTGGGAGTTTTTTCATCATATTATCATTTAGATACCCATAAACCTTGTAGTACCTTTCATTTAAATAAGGACTTAGGGCAAATAATATTATTAATATTTCTAAATATTTCAAATTGAAGTGTTCAAAAATGTTATTTAGATAGAACTCTTTACTTATTTCCTCTTTTGTTGCTCCTATTTTTTTGTTTATTATACTGTGTTTTTCCTTAGCTTCAATAACATACTTGATTTTTATTAAATCAGATTCTTGATTTCTTATACCAAGCGAACTAAGAACTTCATCCTGTGTTATCGCAATACCTTTATGCCTACTGTTATTTAACTCAGCGAGCTTTTCTTCTTCTAAGAAAACTCCAATCAAATATAAATCTATCAAATTTGAAATATCATTCAAATATTCATCATAGGAGTTATAGCCACTGTAGTTTTTGTTTTTCAATTTATATCACCTTCAAGTTTTTTCAACTTCCTTCTAAATTCTTCTAAATTCACCTTATTTAATTCTTCTTCTATAATTAACTTTTGATCTAGAGTTTTATATTCATTTATTATATTTAGATACTTAGTTTGATCACCAAAGCTCCTTGATATAACTGCTATCCAATAGTTATATCTCATGTTAGTAAGCTGATTATCAACAAATTTTAAATTTGAATATTTATGAAGCTCTAAATCAATTTCTTTAATGCGATTAGTATATAATAGTAGATTTTCATTATAAATTTTATTTTTATCTGAATTATAATTTTTAATTAAGTAGTATCTTTCTTTCAAGAGTTTTAACATATCATCTTCATATTTACGATTTAACATGGCCACAATATCATCGCTGTAACTGCTTAAATTATCAATGTCAGCACTTAGATTAAAACCTGTAATAGAATCGTTTAATCTATCATCTGCAAGTAACTCTTTTTTATCAGCTGATTTAACTGCATTTGAAACTTCTATAGCCAAATCTTTTATAGAATCAGTTTTACTGGCATTTATATCTAATTTATTTTTTTCAAGCATAATTATATTTTTACTTATCATTAATGTTTCCTCTAATTTATCTAATTGAAGATTAGCTGTGAGAATTGATATTTGTTTTTCAACATAAGCTAGGGATTCATCATTGCTTTTTAACTTTTCCAATTTATCTAATTTATCGACTTTTGCTATAAGAAGTTCATTGGATTTATCTAATTCTAAAAGTATTTTAGTTTTACTATCAAAATTTTCACTTAGTATATCTTCATAAAACTTATCAACTTTACTAAGATTGCTTTTTAGATCCTCTAGGAGTGTTTCTTGTTTGTTTTTTATAAGATCTATAGTTAGACTATCAACTTGTATCTTACTCTCTATATCCCCACCAGCATCATTTAGTATAGCTTTCAATTTTGCGCTCATACTAGTTTCAGCTTTTAACAAGTCTACAATTAAACTCTCACCAGTCTTTAGATTTATCCCAGCTTCAGAGTTTATAAGGCTACTAGCTAAATCATCC
The DNA here is from genome assembly GCA_049647005.1 of Acidaminobacteraceae bacterium. Classification (GTDB taxonomy): domain Bacteria; phylum Bacillota; class Clostridia; order Peptostreptococcales; family Acidaminobacteraceae; genus JBARWW01. The sequence continues at coordinate 9,435 of JBARWW010000213.1, forward strand.
ATTATGCTTTCAATCACAATATTTAAAGTGGCTAGACCAAATTCTCCGCTTGAGTTCTTATCGGCTTCACTCATACGTTTACTTATAAGACTATTTATAGCAATTACATCATTTTTTTCTTCTTCACTAAGAGCCTCTGATAATAAATCTTTTGCATTTTGGGTTATAATTTTACTAGATAAATCATCCACAACTTCTTTTTTACTAGCTAGTACTATTTCAAGTTCTTCAACTAGCTTTTCAAATCCATTTGCTATAAACTTTGCTTTTAAATCATTTAGTGACTCAAGGTCTTCTAAAGAGGTTAAAAGTAGTTCTAACTTAGAATCTTTGTTAAAAGTAGCTTCATCAAGTTCTTCTAGTTCATTGTATAATTCGTATTCAAGTTTTACATTGTTTTCTTCTTTTGCTTTTTTAATTTCCGCAAGCTTATCTTTTATGGCTTGTCTTTTTATAGTAGTTTTATCATCAAAATTCTCAAATAAAGATTTGTCATAGTTAAGTTGTGCAATCTCACTTACAATAGCTTCGTTTGAAGCATCATTTATATCACCTTTAACTTGAATCATCATCTTTAGTATTTGATCATCTTTTTCTTTTATTAGGTCATCAAGCGTTACAATTTGTGGATTGCTACTGCTAAGAGGACCATCATCTCCAAATTTTATAAGATTTCCATCAGGATCTATCATTAGAGTGAATTTAAAATAACTGTCCATATAGTCACTTTTCATAGTTTCACTATTGCCTTTTAAAATCACATCTTTTATTTCTACTCCCTCATCTACTCTAAACCACGTTCCATCTGCAAACTTTGATTTGTAATAGATCTTTTGAGTATCTGTTATAGTTAATGACGCAGCCTTAAAGTTATCCTCGGTTACTTGACTCATGTGAATTATAAACGATCCAATTATGATGTACTCATTCTCTAGAGTATCTACTAGCGGTGGATCTATACAAAAATTTGGATACACCACTGCTAATGATAAAATTAATATGCAAAATATCTTTTTCATAGGCCCTCCAAATTATTTCATAATAATTAATCCTTCACTTCCATAACCATCAAATTTTCCACGTTTAATAAGATCTCCATTAGAATCATAAAAATCAATTACCAATTGATCAAAGTTGCTCAGTGTAAGATTCATATGTCTAAATGGTGCTGCTATATCCATTTTTTCCGATACTTTAACTCCATCAACTGTCTGTATAGAATATGATTTGGCTCCAAGTTTATCGTCAGCTTTAATTGATATCTCTGATAAAAAACCTTCTACAACTTCTGTCATAGACCAAGTTGTTGCTCCAATATTTAATTTGCTTTCAGCATTTATTTTGTCTAAAATTCCAGATGTATCTGGTCTATTGAATGGACTTGGAATGTTTTTGTTTATATCTGCTCTTGAAATAGTATATAGCTCATTGTAATAACCATTTGTTAGGCTATCCATCTCAATTATAGAAAAATTCAACTTTGCTTTTGTATCAAATACTTTTTCATATATGGTATTGATTTCAGTCTCAAGCTCAATAAGATCTGCTGCTTCTATTTGATTTCTTAAGAACTTACTATAATTTAATTTATACAAATTTTCTTTTTGTTTTAGTTCATTTTTAAGAACATATAGTTCATAATCTTGATTATTTATATTAGTAAATAAAGATGCCAAGTAGTTTATCTTAGCTTCTTTAAGTTTGTTTTCTTGTATAAAAAAGCTTTTAGCTTCAAGTATCTTAAGCATAAGAGCGTACCTAGAATCTTCAAGGTATCTTACACCATCAAACTCACCTGATCTAAATAGTTTTGGAATCTTAAAACTTATAACTAAAAGACTAATTTCATAGTAGGATTTCCAATCATCTCCCCACTTAGAAATCAAATTGTTTATTAGATTTTCATATGATGTCATAAGTGCAAGATCATCAATATTTGTAACACCCAAGTTAATAAGTGTGTTTAAGCTAGACATACGCGATGAGGAAAATTTCGAGTTATATAATCTACTAATGATATTAACTTCGTTAATTGAAAATTTAATATTTTCACCCATACTATATAGAGCATAATCACTTTCAAAACCTTCCTTTATTACTAGGGGAAGCTTATTTGATGATAGATATATCTCCTTTAATTCAAAATCTAAATTTGTTGAGTTATATGTTATTGATTTTCCTACAAAATCTCCTAATTTCCCGTATTCTTCATACATTTTAACCGACACTTTATCATAATTTTTCTTAATCTCTTCTGAGAGTTTTTCAACTCGCTCAAATTCTTGCGAGTCAATTTTCCCGCTTCTAAGTTGCGTTTTAGCTAGTTTTACTTTTGCCTCACTTTCTCTTAAGTCTATTGATAACTTCTCAAATTTTTGGCTTGATAAATAAGCTGAAAGATACAATGTTTTAGTCGCGTACTTTATCTCAATACCTTTATAGTAAAGTTCTTTTTGAGCAAGTGCATATTCAAATTCTGATTTTTGTACTTTCGTAGCTACTCCGTATGCTTTAGGATAAGTTGGTTTTTTCTCAAATATCCTAGCGAGTTTTTTACGCTCATCTGATACTGATTTTTTTGCTTGTTTTATAGCAATTTTTTTAGTAAAAATTTTTTTGTTTATATCTTTAATATCATCAGAATTACTAAGAGCATCTGTCATAGCTTGGCTCACTGTATATGAAGTTTTATAATAGTACATGGAGCTATTAACACTTGGAATTGAGGCTGTTAATAGCATTATCAGAACTAATACTTTACTTAAATAATGTATTTTTTTCATAGCTTATCCCTCAAGTTTTATTATATTGACCAACTAGTTAAAAATCCCATTCTTAGCTGACCTTTTCCTGTTAATTCATCCGGTAGTTCTAAAAGCTGAACCACTTTGAGTAAATACCATGATTCATTCATTAAAAACAAATTACTTGCTTCATTTTCAGATTTATCAACTAAAAATTTATAGATAGATTCATTTGTTAATTCAGTATTCATAGCGAGAAGTTCCACTAAATCATTTTCAAGTCTTAGCGACATTTCAATTTCTTTATCTTGGTCAAAATTTCTAAATCCACTTTCTATAACAAGTTCTTCTTCAAACTGAAAATATTCATTTTTAATTACATCACGATAGGTCTTATAATCTACTACACCATTTAAAAACACCTTTTCATCTTTAACAAGTACATTCTCTAGATTGAATTCTACTAGCTCTTCACTTCTAGCCGAAAAAATAATTTGATCCATATTATAAAAACTCCTTTGAATATAAGGTTCTTGCCTTTACATATTCTGCCTCAAAAATACCAAGTTCTATCTTAGTTTTTGTTACTGACTTAACACCTATAGTTATTTTATTCTCTCCACCTTCACGTACATACTTAAAGCCTACTTGAAGTGATTTGCTTGAAAGTAAATCAGATAATCCAACGCTTGATTCGCCCATCATGCTTGTAATAGCAATCTGGGCTATTTCACCTGAACTCGAAAGAGCAAGCTGAGCTTTAGACTCATACA
>JBARWW010000214.1:0-36478 GCA_049647005.1 Acidaminobacteraceae bacterium
TACTAATGCTATGATAAGCGAACCTTTTTTCTCATTTGACTTATTTGAATATTCAATAACTGATCTTGAAATTTTATCTACATTTACAAAAAAACATTATAATCATCGTGATATGAGACTAATCGCTCGTGAATCAAGGGCAACAAATAAAATTTCTGAATTTGTATATGAACTCATAAGTAATCCTGAAGCAATGCTTGATATTATAAACAACATACTACCCGATATGAATCATGACACCTTAAATCGAATAATACCTATTTCAATTGAAAAAGCAGTTATAATGCGTGGTGAGGAACTTGAAATAGACCGCGATAGACAAGTTGTATTAAAATATTCTGAAGATCAGCTAAGAAAACTTGGACGTTATAAATATATCGATCCATTAGAACACGATATTTTTATACCTGAAAAAACAAAATTCGATTCTTTAATAAATGCAAATAAAGAAAATTACTCTGTTGAAAAAGGAAATCCTTTTAGTGATTTTTTTATAAGTAAGATATATAAAGATGGAAAGAATATACGTGGTTATTTGATTGGACAATTTAAAGAAAGCATTGATGAACAAGGCGAGCAAGATATGACTCTGTATTGTAGTCCCATAAATAATATAGAAAAATTTGTTCGTGAAAATCCTTGTGTAGAAGAAAGCGGATTCATAAATGCTAGACTTCAAAGCAGAAAAAATAATTCTTCTGGTAAGATTTCATACTACTTACAAAGCAATATTGCAGGTATATCATTTATGAATTTTCCTAAACTAGTATCAGAAATCAATAATTTTGATGAGTTTTATAAAGAATTTTTTGTATAAATTTATTGATTTTAATTACTAATATACGCAAGTATATATGCTATTGCAGGCAATATACTTGCGTATATAGAAAAGTATATATCGCTTTTCTCGTTATAATAATCAACTTAACAATTCATAGTTACAGCCTTCTGATTGACCCATCTTTTTAATCATTTTCATCAATCAACATCATCTGGCCAAGGTCTTTTGCTCTGTTTAGTCACCTTACCACTTACAGGGTCTACATTATAGTAAATGTATCCCTTGTCGATATTAAAGCGGTAATAATAGTTCCTATTATAAATAAGGAATCTTTCTGGGTCATTATTAACAGGTACTGTACTCATCTTGAAATTATATTTAGTAAGACTAAAACTCTCTGGCTCATCAAAATCATTCATGATTAGTACTATTCCGTCCTCATATGTGTACTCTGGCTGAGTTATAAATAATGTAATAGAAACACCTATAGTAAGTATTAGCATAAAAAATATTCTTAATTTATAATATGAATTTATATGGTTTTCCGATAGTAATCTATACCAAGCATAGCTAAAAGCAAATCCTAATCCAATAGATGATGTCACAGAATGTACACCTTTATACGATATCGTTGAATATATAATAAAGCATGTTTGCAAAATTTCTAATAGTAAAATTATTTTAAAAGTACGTTTATTTGTTTTATTCATTTTTTTCTCCCTATAAGTATTCCTATGATTTTTCTTTAGTATACATACTATAAGTGTGCTATATAATAATATAACTCCAACCGTTTTTACCATTCCAATTATATCCAATCATTTCCTTTAAGTCACTAGATTTTACCAAATAGATATAAAAAAGCAACAATTCAACTTAAGTTGTAAAACTCAAATTGAATTGTTGCTTAATTCTCATTATTTTAACTATAAATGGCCTTACCTGATTCTACATCATCCCAGTAGCTACGAATAAGCTCTCGAAAAACATCTACATCAATTTTATCCATGTTACTAATATATAGACAAATCTTTCCCCTTCTATACTTACCTATACGATCCAGGTATTCTTTATAGGGATCAAGACCTCCAACTGCAAAGTATATTGTGATATGCGATTTTGCTGTTACAAAAGATAATTTGGGCATATCACCTTGGTTGGTTTTATTGATGTATCGATAATCCCCAAATCCAATGTAATGATCTTCCCACAGTTTTACTTCTTCATTTATTACATCTCTCATTATTTCTAAAATCTTTAAAGAATCTTCCCTTCGCCTCTTGTGTTCAAGTTTACCTAACTTAGTTTTTATTTTTTCATAATCAGACATACTTACCTCTTTTTTTCTCACACTGGAATTAATTTGTAACTTCCGACTTAATTTCAAAGCTAGTTCTTTTAACTTTCTAATTATAGTAGGTAATGTAGAATTCCACATCTATTAGATTATTTATACCCTAGTATGAGACTATAAACAAAAAAACAGGCCCTAGAATTAACTAGAGCCTACATATTTTACTATTAATTTTTACTTATCTAATTAATTCACTTATCTAGTTACTTACTATATACAACTTACTTATTATATATAGAAACTTCATTTAATGAATCAATTTCTTTAATGCGAACTTTAACAATTTCTTTCTTAGATGTCGGAACATTTTTACCGATGTAATCTGCTCTAATTGGAAGTTCTCTATGACCCCTATCAACTAAAACTGCAAGCTGAATAGTCTTAGGTCTACCAACATCCATAACAGCGTCAAGTGCAGCTCTTACAGTTCTACCTGTAAATATAACGTCATCAACCAAAACAACGTTCATATTTGAGATATCAAAATCTATATCGCTCTCTCTTACTATTGGCTTATCCGCTATTTCACTTAGATCATCTCTATACATTGTGATGTCAATCGATCCAACCTTAACAAGTTTTCCTTCAATAGATTCAATCTTGTCTGCAATCATCTTGGCAATAGGAACACCTCTTGAGTGTATTCCTATAAGTGCTACATCTGTAACACCCTTATTATGCTCAATGATTTCATGAGCAAGCCTCGTTATTGATCTCATCATACCTGCTTCATCTAAAATCCTTGCTTTAAATTCCATGTTATCCCCCTAGTTTTCTACCGCCTCAATCTTTTTAAAGACCTTATCAAAGTTTTCCGGTAGTTCAGATTTAAACTCCATGTACTCATTAGTAGTTGGGTGAATAAACCCTAGAGTTTCTGCATGAAGCATTTGTCCTTCAACTTTTATCTTTAGAGTTCTTATCTTAGGTCCATAAAGAACATCACCAAGTAGTGGATGCTTTATGTGAGCCATATGAACTCTAATTTGATGTGTTCTTCCTGTTTCAAGATTACATCTAACTACTGTATAAGCTTCGTATCTCTTAAGTATACTATAGTGTGTTACTGATTCACGTCCACCATGTACAACTGCCATTCTAAGTCTGTCTTTTGGATTTCTAGCAATTGGAGCATCAACAGTTCCTTCGTTTTGTCTAAATCTACCATGAACTATAGCAATGTAGCTTCTAGTTGATGAGTGATCTTTTAGTTGAGCTGCAAGATGGTTATGAGCATGGTTATTTTTAGCAACCATTATAAGGCCTGACGTGTCTTTGTCGATTCTATGAACTATACCTGGTCTAATAACACCATTTATAGACGAAAGGTTCTTACAGTGGAATAATAGAGCATTTACTAGTGTTCCATCATAGTTACCCGGTGCTGGATGCACAACCATACCAGCAGGTTTATCTACAACTATAACATCATCATCTTCATATACAATTGTAATTGGAATATCTTGAGCTTCAATTTTCAATTCTTCTGGCTCTGGAATACCTATAACAACTTTATCATTTAAGTTAACTTTATAGTTCTTAGCTACTTTTATCTCACCATTAACTTTAATATATCCTTCTTTAACTAAAGTTTGAATATAACTTCTAGATTGATCATTAAGAAGTTCGTTAAGATAAACGTCAAGTCTTATATTCGTTGAATCTTCATCTACTACAAATTCATACTTCTCAAATATTGGCTTTGCTGCAAGCACTTTCTCTTCTCGTATAACTTTTTTCTTTTGCATTTTTTTTCCTCTTTGTTTTCATCTATAAATACTAAGTATTAAAACTTGTTTCTTTTATTGCGATACTAGCTTCTGGAAAATAGTTTCCTACTCCACTTCGTTGCGAGTTTTACTTGCTCCACTCCGCTGCGTGAAAAGATTTTACCATACTGCGTATGATAAAACCAGCTTCGTCCTACGTAAATTTTTTCATCTTAAAGCGTGATGAAAAAAATTTACTCACGAAGCTTTCTTGCTCCACTCCGTTCCGGAAAAGATTTTACCATACTACGTATGATAAAACCAGGCTCGCTCTGCGTGAATTTTTCATCTAAGATCACGATGGAAAAATTTACTTGCGAGCCTTTCTTTTCTAACTAAAAACAGAAACTGAGCAAAACTCAGTTTCTGTCTATTTATATAATACTTTATATAAGTTGTTTTTTCAATAAACTATGATTAGATTTTTTCAACAAATAATTGAACTTTATGATCATTTAGTACAAATTCTTCATAAGTTTTCTCTTGACCTTTAATTAAATCATGAGCTAATGTTTCTGACTTGATGTATTCTGCAAATTCAGATATTCCAGCGTTAAACTCATCTTCACAGTTGTAGAATATCTTGATGTTATCAAGCATATCAAAGTCGTTTGCTTTTCTCATTTGTTGAACTCTTGAAATCATCTCTCTTGCAAATCCTTCGTGGATTAAAGCTTCGTTTAAAGTAGTATCAAGGATAACAAATATATTGTTTTCCATGTTTACAGTAAATCCTTCTTTTGCAGAGATATTAACAAGTACATGCTCAGATGTTACAGTGAACTCTTTGCCTACTAAATCAATCTTAACTTCACCACCAGCTTCGATAACTGGAACAACTTCGTTAGCATTTAAAGTAGCGATAGCTTTACCAAATGCACCCATGTTCTTACCAAGGATTGGTCCGAGCACCTTAAAGTTTGGCTTAAGTCCAAAGTTCATGTAATCACTTAGGTCTTTAGCAAATTCTACGCCTTTAACATTAAGTTCTTCTTGAATTAATGGAACTAAGTCAGATATAAGATCTTCGTATTTACCATCGATAAGTACGTTTTGGATTGGTTGTCTTACTTTAATCTTTACAGATTCTCTAGCTCCACGTCCAAGTCCAACAAGATTACGAACTAAGTCCATTTTCTCTTCAACTTTATTATCAACTAATTTTTCATCATATACTGGAAACTCAGCTAAGTGAACTGATTTATCTCCAGTTAAGTTCATGTACATTTCTTCTGTGATGTAAGGAGCAAATGGAGCAGCTAACTTACAAACTGTAGTTAATACTTCAAAAGTAGTGTTATAAACTGACTTTTTATCTAATGATAACTCAGTATCCCAGAATCTTCTTCTAGATCTTCTGATGTACCAGTTAGATAAGTCTTCGTTTACAAACTCTTGAATCTTCCTTACAGCTTTTGTAGTATCAAATTCTTCCATATCGTTTGTTACATTATTTATTAAGTTGTTAAGCTTAGATAACATCCATCTATCAAGCTCTGGTCTATCAGTAGGATCTACGTAGAAGGCAGAAACATCAATGTTGTCTGTGTTTTCATATAATGTGAAGAAGTTATAAACGTTCTTGATAGTTCTAAAGAACTTACTATCAACTTCTTTAACACCCTCTTCGTCAAACTTAGTAGGAGTCCAGGCTGGAGAACCATGGTATAAGTACCATCTCACAACATCAGCGCCATACTTATCAAATAATACGAATGAATCAACACCATTTCCTCTTGATTTAGACATTTTCTTGCCGTCTTTATCAAGGATAAGGTCGTTTACTAAAACATTCTTGTAAGGAGCTTTGCCCATTACAAATGTTGAGATAGCAAGTAATGAGTAGAACCAACCTCTAGTCTGGTCTATACCTTCACAGATAAAGTCAGCTGGGAAGTTTTTCTCAAACTCTTCTTTGTTCTCGAACGGGTAGTGCATTTGTGCAAATGGCATTGATCCACTATCAAACCAGCAGTCAATAACATCAGGAACTCTTGTCATTATACCAGAACACTTATCGCACTTGATGTGTACATCGTCAACGTATGGTCTGTGAAGTTCGATTGTTATATCGATATCTTCGATAGCTCTATTTACAAGGTCTTGTCTAGATTCTACTGTGTCCATGTGACCGCAGTCGCATTTCCAAATATTAAGTGGAGTTCCCCAGTATCTACTTCTAGAAATAGCCCAGTCATTTAAATTTTCTAACCAGTTACCAAATCTCTTCTCACCAACGTAACCTGGATACCAGTTTACAGTATCGTTGTTTGCGATAAGTTGATCTTTTATCTTAGTCATTTCGATATACCAGCTTGGCTTAGCATAGTATAAAAGTGGCGTTTTACATCTCCAACAGTGTGGATAGTTGTGTACCATTTTTTCTTTCTTGAAAAGTTTTCCTTCAGCATATAACCACTTAACTATGTCAAGGTCAGCGTCCATAACGAACATACCTTTCCAAGGTGTAGCAGTATATTTACCATCTTCGTCTACTGGTTGAAGAACTGGAAGGTTGTATCTTTTACCAGTGTTGTAGTCATCTTCACCAAATGCAGGCGCAGTATGAACAATACCAGTTCCATCTTCTGTTGTTACATAATCAGCACAAGTTACAAAGAACGCTTTTTTGTCAGCTTCAACGAAAGGCATAAGTTGCTCGTACTCCATATATTCTAAATCTTTTCCAGTCATTTCTTCAAGAATTTTGTACTCACCTTCGATAACTTTAGAAGCTAAGTTCTTTTCAATGTAATAAATTTCGCCGCTATCAGCAGACTTAATTCTTACATATGTTTCTTTAGGATTAACAGTTAATGCTACGTTTGAAGCAAGAGTCCAAGGAGTAGTTGTCCATACTAGGAAATACTCATCTTTGTCTTTTAACTTAAACTTAGTGTAAACTGTGATAGTTTTGATTTCTTGGTATCCTTGGGCAACTTCATGAGTTGCAAGTCCAGTACCACATCTAGTACAGTAAGGAAGAATCTTATGTCCTTCATATATCATGTTCTCTTTGAAGAATTTGTTTAAGATCCACCACTCTGTCTCGATAAAGTTGTTATCAAGAGTGATATATGGATTATCAAGATCTACTAAATAAGCCATTCTCTCTGTTTGATCTCTCCAAACACTTTCATACTCAAATACAGATTCTCTACATTTCTCATTGAAATTCTTGATTCCGTATGTTTCGATTTCTGCTTTGTTGTTAAGTTTAAGTCTTTTTTCAACTTCAATTTCAACAGGAAGACCATGAGTATCCCATCCAGCCTTTCTTTTTACTTGGTAACCTCTCATAGTTTTATATCTACATACAGAATCCTTAAGTGCACGTGCTATAACGTGGTGGATTCCTGGCTTACCATTAGCCGTTGGAGGTCCATCATAAAACACAAATCGCTCATTACCTTCTCTTGTTTCTACACTAGCCTTTAGTAGATCAATTTCATCCCAGTACTTTCTTACTAACTCTTCCGAGTTTACGATTGAATTACTATTAAGTTCTTTATAAGCCATAGTTACACTCCTTTTATTTATCTCTTGTATTTATTTATTTGATTAATCGTAGCATTCTTGACATAATCTTTCCTTGCCACAAGGCTACTTTGAGTTTGAAATACATGCTAGCATTAACTACATCTACTCCAAAAACATAAAAAGTCCCTGAGCAAAATGCCCAGGGACGAATATTCTCGCGGTACCACCCTAGTTCTCAGTCATACAGACTAAACAACTCTTAAAATTTTAACGGTATTAAACCGGCGCATCTTACTAATTTCAGATTTGCGTCTAAAGGGTGATATTCAAGATACTTAACTAATAGTTTTCACCGACCACTATCTCTCTAAAAAAAGTATAATATCCCTACTTGTCCCTCTTAAAGACTTTATAAATATGTGTGAAAGCTAATTTCTAACTTTCTACTCAATTATATGAATTATATCCCAATTATATTATTTAGTCAATATTATAATCTTCAATTAAATCAAGTTGTGATTTAAGAAGTGTTTTATATCTAGTCCTAAATATAATAAAATCTTTTTTAGCTTCTTCATGTTGCTTTGCGATCTGAATACCTTCATCACTTGCCGCTCGAATAATTTCCTTTGCACGAGCTTCAGATTCTCTTACTATTAAATCCGACCTATCATTTGCGCTCTTTATAACTTCATCATGAGTTCTTTGAGCAATGATAAGTGCGTCTCTTAAATTTTGTTCTATTCTATTAAATTTATCCAGCTCATCTTGTAAAGTCTTTATTTTCTCCGACTTATCTATAGTTTCATTGATAAGACGCTCCATTTCATCAGAAACTCTTTGATTATATTCATCAACTTCTGCTTTTTTATAACCATTTATAGATTTTGCATATTGTTTTTTGGATACCTCAAGTGGTGAAATCACTTTATAACCCCCTAAACTTATGAGTACATATGAAGAATAATTTTAATTCTATCTTTTTTTGTATGTGTACCTATTTCGCTAAGAAGAATACGACCATTACCTCTACAAGAGATCAGATCCCCAGCTTCTAACATTTTAGAAGCACTCTCAACTAAAATATGATTAACTTTAACTTTAGAGGACTTTACCATCTTAAGTGCATCGCTTCTAGATAGATTAAATCCAGAGGCAATTATACTATCTAGTCTTAAAGATTTTACAGTGTCTGTTTTAATTTTAAATTCTTCTTCTATATGGACAAAACTCTCAAGTGCTACTTTTGTAATATCACACTTGTTCCGTGAAATTTTTTCAAGGTTTGCGCTTATATAAGCTTCCATAGGAGCCGCTACAAACATCTGAATTAACCTATCGACGATAATAATATCGCCAACTATGTCTCTTTTAATTCCAAGTCCCATAACTGATCCAAGGACATCTCTGTGGCTTGGTTCATAGCTTTTATTAGTTGTTTTTATATGTAGTAGTGAAAGTGGAAATTCTATATCCCCTTCACTAAGATACTCAGGATATATTGCTATCATAGCGTAATCTGGATTATCATGACCACCAGAAACTGAGTATGATACATCTGTACTAAAGGAAGTTAATATAGAAGCCATGACAGCCTCAACTTCTGATGAAACAAATGAACTAAAGCATATCACATGACTTTTTATAACAGTTTCGACTTTATCTAAAAGATTAAAGATAATGATTTTAGCATCATTATCTAAATTAAATCCTTTAATTATATTTTCTTTATTGATAAGCCCCATAACTTATACTAGCAATCCAAGGACGAATCCACCAAGCATTTGTATAAGTAGCATAGCCACAATTGGAGAGAAGTCTAAAGTACCACCAACACCAACTTTAGTTAAAACCATTCTTATAGGACCAAGTATAGGTTCTGTAACTTGATATATAAGCTGAACTATAGGATTACTATAGTCTTTTACAATCCAACTCATCATAACTCTAGCAAAAATCAAAAAATTCATTACACTTAAAAAATAACTTACTGTTCTATATAGTAACAATTCTGCACCGCCTATTCTCTAGTAGTTGTATTAAAATTAAATATACCCTTGTTTTGAAGCTCAGTTTTAACATCTCCTGATACATCAATGTTTTTGGGTGCAAGAACAAATATACCTCTTGATACCTGTTGTATATGGCCATCTAATGCATAAAGTGCACCACTACAGAAATCAAATATTTTTCTTGCAAGTTCACGATCTATTGGTTCTATATTTAGAATTACTGGTTTTTGCGCTTTTAAATGATCTACAATTGATCTACTATCATCAAATGTTTTTGGCTCTATACATATAACCTTCATATTTGTCGATGGCTGTGGTTTATTAAAGTTAACAATTTTATTTGGACTTGGTGTTTGTGTTGTTGTATTAGTATGTGATTTAACATCTTTACTCGAAGGATATAAAGTACTCGCTGTTGGCTGCGAATAAGTGTTATCAGTATCTTCTAAATCTTCTTCACCGTATTCATCCTCTTCTTCATAAGGTCCAAGACCCATAAAGAACTTTACTTTATCCATAAACTTCTCTGCCATATGTAAATCCCCCTAATAATTTATTTAGCGTAATCTCTTTTTCCATATATACCAGTACCTACACGAACTATGTTAGCACCTTCTTCTATCGCAATTTCATAGTCACTCGTCATACCCATAGATAAATACTTCATTTCTACATTATTATAAGTATTATTCTTCACCGAGTCAAAAATATCCTTCATTTGTTTGAAATACTTTCGAATTTCTTCATCTTCTAAATCAAATGGAGCTATATTCATAAGACCTTTTACTTTTATATTCTCAAGTTTATCAATATCATTAAGCAAATCATAGAAGTCATTAGTATCTACGCCTGACTTTTGCTCTTCTTTTGCAACATTTATCTGTATAAGAACATTTGCAGTGATTTCATGAGATTTTGCTCTCTTAGAAATCTCGCTTGCGAGTTTTAAATTATCAACCGAATGAATAAGAGCTACTTTATCAATAATATATTTTACCTTATTTGACTGCAAATGACCAATCAAATGCCAATCTACAGGATCAATATTATCAAATTTTCGTTGGATTTCTTGAACTTTATTCTCACCAATAGCAGTTACACCAAGTTTTATACTCTCGTTTATAATATCCTCATCAATAGTTTTTGATACCGATACTAGTGTAATTTCGCTAGGATTTTTTCCAATTTTCTCACACGCTCGTTTTATATTTGCATTAACTAACGCAAGATTTTCTTCTAAATAATTCAAATCTAACACCTCTTAATTAATTTTGTCACCATTTCTATATAGGGCACCTTCTTTAACCACAGAATCAGTTAAATCAACAGTTTTTTTTCTTACTCTTTCACCGTCTACATCTATATAAATATAACCATCTTTTATAATAGAATATTTATCATCTTTACCAAGAATTGCAATTGGCTTAAAGACTGCTTTATTATTAAGGCCAAGTACATAAACGCCTATAATACCATTTTCCTCAATTATAGATGTATTTTCAATCTTAAGTCCCTGATAGTTATCTCTAATTATCTTCGCATCAACAAATCTCTTTCTATAAAACTCGCTGTACTGCTCTGTAAGCTTTATAATAAGAGCACCATTTGAACCCGATGGAAATACATCTGCAATAATTCCACTAAGTTTTTGATCATCAATTTCAACTTCAATTTTTTGATTTTTCTCATATAAATTTATATCATCCACATCTATAATCGATACTAAAAACCAAGCTGTATTATCCACAATCTTATATACCGGACTACCTGCAATTATTCGATTAGAAGTTAAACTTTTACTAGCCACTTCCGAATTAATAACAGCCTCATAGTTGATATTATAAATCTGCTCAATAGTAAGTGCACTCTCAAGTCCATCAGAATTAAATGTAACAATACCTGATTCTGGCGAGTAGAAATTAACCTCGGCTCCAACTTTCGTATCTGCGCCTCCGACGTAGCTCTCTTTAAAACTAGAATCACCACTGTCTATTAGTTTTTTACTAGATAACATAGATTTTTTCTTTTCAAGCAATATATCTAAATCATTTTTAAGCTGACTTACTAAAAGAAAATTCTTTTCATCCAGTTGAACATTTATCTTCTCAACTTTAGCAAGTATCTCAGTCTCAATACCTTCTATATCAAGTCTAATCATATTCTGATATGAACTTATATCTAATGTCTCTTCAACAACAGAACTCATATCACTATTCTCATGAGTTACTGATGCTATCTTAAGCCCCTTTTTAACACGGTCACCTTCGTTTACTAAGTACTTTACTGGCCCTGTCGAATTTGAGCTAATCATAGTTTCTTTTCTAAATATAATACTACTATAGGTTTCGTTAAGATTTAAGGTATCATAATCTGGACTATACATCTTTTCAGATGATAAAAAAGACGATACAACAAGCTTTACGATAACATATAATATAAGTCCTATTATAACCATAGTACGCATTAATCGTCTAAAACGGACTCTAGCTTTTCTTTGTTTTGAATTTATTCTTTTATTTGACATATAATCCCTCTACTTAATTATACTAACGCTATATAAATTATACTTTAATTCTGCGACAATATCTAGTTATATCAGCATCTTTACTAGTAACATTTACATAAAAGAGCTACCAATTTGAAATCGGTAGCTCTAATTTTAAAATATTCTTCCGTATTTAGATGTTACTTTCAACTTTTTTATAGTTGGTATGCTAAGTTCTAGTACTTCATCTTCTCTAGTTACAAGACATAATGAATTATTATTTTTCTTTGCACCAACTAAAGTTCCTTTTATAAGTTTATTATTTCTTAGATGTACTTTAATCTCATCACCTATATTAAGTTTGGTATTACCTAGTTTAAATATCTTATAGTCAATTTCATCAATCAGCTTTTGAGTAATTATTTTGCTTTTAATATTGATTTTATTATTTCTAAAATCAGTTTTTTCTTTTATTACTGAAAGCAAATATCCTAAAAACGAAATAATTAGAAAAAGTTCAAGTATAATCATCAAATAATTCAATATCGTCAACTCCTTATAATAAATACAATTGCAGCGCATATTTTATGATTTTATTTAAATCAAATATACCTATTATAAATTTAATTATATATTATATCTATTAATTTGCAAATTTATTTCCAATCATCAAATGTTTCTGATAGTTCCTCATGTTCATGAGTTCTTTTTCTCATCATAAGATTCTTTACAGATTCTCTTGCATCTTGCCCTTCATATATAACCTTATATAATTCAGCTGTTATAGGCATACTCACATTGTATTTAAGTGATAACTCATAAGCAGATTTAATTGTATAAAACCCTTCAACTACCATTCCAATTTCAGCTAGAGCATCTTCAACAGCTACTCCTTGGCCTATAAGTATTCCACATCTACGATTTCTTGAGTGCATACTTGTACATGTAACTATTAAGTCACCTATACCACTAAGGCCTTTAAAAGTATTCTCACTTGCACCCATCTCTTTACCAAGTCGAGCAATTTCATAAATTCCACGTGTTATAAGAGCAGCTTTAGCATTGTCTCCAAAACCGAGACCATCGCTTATACCAGCACCAAGTGCAATGATATTCTTAAGTGATCCACCAACCTCAACTCCTATTACATCAGGATTCGTATATATTCTTAGGTTTGAGTTAGCAAATACATCTTGTATTAACTCTGCAGTTTCTTTACTTTTACTAGCAGAAACTAGTGTCGTTGGTATCTCAGCAGAAACTTCTTCAGCATGCGATGGTCCTGAGAGTGATACAAATGCATTGTTTGGACAAAACTCTTTTATAAGCTCAGATATAGTTTTAAGAGTGCCTATTTCTATACCTTTAGAAACGTTTACAAATATCTGATCTTCCTCTACATCGTCTTTTATAACATCCATAACACTACGAACAGCTTGCGATGCTACAGATATAAGAATAACTCTAGTATCTTTTATCGCATCTTTTATGTCATAGAAAAATTCAATGTTCTTATCTAGCGATACACCAGGAAGATATTTTCCGTTTTCTTTATGGGTTCTCATATATTCTATGTCGGATTTATTTCTAGTCCACATCTTAACCTTGTGGTCATTATTTATGAGAACATGAGCAAGTGCAGTTCCCCAACTACCAGCTCCAAGTACAGCTATGTTCATAATTACACCTTCTCTTTTAGGATTAGAAATACATTCAAAAGCTCTCATAGCGAGATTCTATCTACACATATTTCTTTTTATTAAGCACGAAAATTTATAGTCTAAATTTAATATAATGATTTCACATAACTAATATTATAACATGCTTTTATTTATAATGCATCTTACTTTATACTTTGCGGGTATATTAAGTCCCACAAGGAATATTAAAAAATTATATTTTTGAGTTTCTATTTTCATCTCTAATAGCTCCGCAAAGTTTTCGTAAAAAAATAACACCCCAAAACATGTTTGAAAGTGTTATTAATATTATTTATTTAATTATAATTAATTTATTATCTATATTTACTATCTCTTACCTTTAGTAAATATCATTTTTTCTCTTTCGCGAACGATGAATCTAATTGGTGTACCAACAAAGTCAAAGCCACGTCTAATTGAATTCTCTAAGTATCTAACATAAGAGAAGTGAGCTAAATCTTTGTTGTTTACAAATAGTATAAACGTAGGTGGTTTTATTGATGCTTGTGTGCAATAGAAGATTTTTAATCTAACACCTTTATCTGATGGTGGTTGATTGATCATGATAGCATCATTAAGTACATCGTTAAGTAATCCAGTTGGAATTCGCTTAGAGTGCTCATTAGCAACATGCTTAATCTTCTCAAGTAATGTAAATACTCTTTGTCCTGTAAGTGCTGAAACTAGAACTATCGGTGCATAAGTCATATATGCGAGATCATTTCTAACTATATCAGCGTATTTTTTGAAAGTGTTATTATCTTTTTCAATTAAGTCCCACTTATTTACTACGATTATTACAGCTTTTCCAGCTTCATGAGCGTAACCTGCAACCTTAGTATCCTGCTCTGTAACACCTTCTAAGGCATCAATTACGATAAGGCATACATCACTTCTCTCAATTGCAGTAAGTGCTCTAAGAACACTATATTTCTCAATAGATTCGTTTACTCTACTTTTTCTTCTAATTCCAGCAGTATCGATAAATACAAACTTATCTCCATTGGCTTCAAAAGGAGTATCAATCGCATCTCTTGTTGTTCCTGCAACTTCACTTACAATTACTCTTTTCTCACCTAAGATTTTATTGATAATAGATGATTTTCCAGAATTGGGCTTACCGATTAAAGCAACTTTAATTACATCTGAGTCATCTTCTTCATCTGCATTTTTAGGGAAGTAAGATACTATTTCATCAAGTAAATCTCCAAGGTTAAGTGCATTAACTGAAGAAATTGGAACCGGAGTTCCTATACCTAAATTGTAATAATCATAAAAATGTTCTGGTAAATCAATGATATTATCTACCTTATTTACAACTAAAACTACATCCTTTTTACTTCTTCTAAGCATTTGTGCAATCTCTTCATCTGCACTACTATATTCGTATTTACCATCTAACATAAATACAATTACATCAGCTGTATCAATCGCTACCTGCGCTTGGTCACGCATCTGGCTCATGATTATATCAGTACTATCTGGCTCAATACCACCAGTATCTATCATAGTAAATTTATGTGTTAACCACTCAACATCTGCGTACACTCTATCTCTTGTAACACCAGGAGTATCTTCAACAATTGAAATTCTTCTACCTGCTATTCTATTAAAAAACGTTGATTTCCCAACGTTTGGTCTACCTACTACTGCAACTATAGGTTTACTCATATTGCACCTCCGTAATTCTTTATTTGTATAGAAGAAAGCTACTTCTATAATTATCGTCTAATATTTTAACGCGCCTTACTCTTTCTATGACTTCTAGTTAAAGTTCTAGCTTAGACAACCATTTAGAAAATCATAACCTTCAACTTCAACTACTTTGATCTCAACACCTAATCTCTTAGATAAGTCTTCCACGCTAACATCATCTAGAAATACGTTTTCATCTGATTTCATCATTGATTTTGGTATTAAAAGAACGTCGCCTACATTCTTTCCTTGCAATTGCTTGTAGATATCTACACTAGTAAGTAATCCAGCAACAGTTATCGTATGACCAAAGAAATCATTTAATATATGATACACATTTATCTCTAGTGACTTATCATAAGACATAGCCATCTCAGCAATTTCACTCATAAACTTATACGCAGAAGCTCCTGTTGCAACTGTAATGATTCTCTTTTTTTTCTCAATCGCAACTTCAAGTATATCCTCTTTAATGGCAGCCTTAATTTCTTCTTTAAATTTAACCATTAAACCAATTCCATCTTCAATCAGCTCAAATCCCTCATAAGCTTCAGCCTTTGGAAGTTCACTCTCTGCTATAACGTAAAATTCATCTGATAAAAAGACAAATCTAGATCCTGTTTTTTCTAAAAAGAACTCTTGCCATTTTTCAACTTGTTTAATTACGTCTCTCGCAGAATCACGCTCAAATGTTTCTACATCAGCAAGTCCATCTCTATACCTTGTCTTTCCTATTGGAACAATAGCTAGAGATTTAAGTCCATATTTCATATTATATAAATCTTTAAGTGTTCTATCAAGTTCCTCTTTATCATTGTATCCAGGGCAAAGAACAACCTGACCATTAACCTCTATTCTATTAGAAGTCAACTTATTTAGTCTCTCATTTATATTACCTGCAAATCTGTTATTTAACATCTTTGCACGAAGTTTTGGATTAGTTGTGTGAATAGATACATTTATAGGACTTATGTTGTACTCTACAATTCTATCAAGTTCACTCTCAGCTACATTTGTAAGTGTAACAAAATTACCTTGTAAAAATGATAATCTCGAATCATCATCTTTAAAATATAAGCTTTCTCTCATATTTTCAGGCAGCTGATCCACAAAACAAAATATACAGTTATTGCTACAGTTTTTTGCATCGCTCATAATTGGATTCGAAAATTCAATTCCAATTTCTTCATCAAACTCTTTATCTATTTCATAATCCCAAATTTCGCCATCACTTTTCTCAACTTCAATTTCGATGTAATCATCAGAAACTAAAAAAAGATAGTCAATAATATCTACTACCTCGTTACCATTGATACTAAGTAGACAATCGCCTACTACAATCCCAAGTTCACTAGCAATACTTCCCTCTAATACTTTTGAGATTACATTAGCCTTATCACTCATTTACTCACCTTCTATCATAAAAAAGACATAATGTCTTTATCTGTAACTACATTTTTACATACTATAAGGGGCAAATTAACCCAAGATTAATAATACCCCCAAAACATCATTTCGTCAATAGACTATTTAATTGTAATAATTGCGCTATGTCTACCAGTTATTCCATTTTCGATTCTATATGAAAAGAATAAATCATTATTACACATAGTACAGTTTTTACTTATAGTTATATTAGCTTCATCAATACCCAATTCAACTAGGGTAAGTTTATTTGCAAGTTTAAGATTTAACATATATTTTCCATTTGGCTTTTCTGTGTATAAGCCATTAGAGTTATTAAAAGAATTTATAAATTCATCTATAACATTTTTATCAACCTCATAACAACAAGAACTTGCACAAGGTCCTATTGCCACCATTATATTTGATGGTTTTGATCCAAAATCATCCACCATATGTTTAATAACAACACTTGGTATCTTTTTAACTGTACCTCTCCAACCTGCGTGGCAATTACCTATAACTTTTTTAATAGGATCAAAGAATACAAGAGGTACACAATCAGCATAAAAAGTCATAAGTGCCACTTCATCAACATTTGTTACCATACCATCATGTTCATCTACAAATGTAATCATATCACTCGGATTATAAATATCACTTTTGACCTTACTAGCTATATCTTCTTTTCTAATTACTTTGATTTTATCACCATGAACTTGATTTGTTAAAAAAAGAAATTTATCTTTTAGTCCAAGTTCTTCTATAAGATAGCTGTAATTATCAAGTACAATCAAAACATCGTCTCCAGAATTAAATCCCAGATTCAAACTTTTAAATGGAGTTTCACTTTTCCCATTCAATCTGTAAGTAGTACCTGCTAAAACAGACTTATCAAAGTCATATAGTTCTAAGTATTTACTTGAATTTTCCATAATAACACCTACTAGTTTTTCTTTTCATCTAATAACTTAGTTAATTCATCAACAAATGTATTAATATCTTTAAATTGTCTATATACAGATGCAAATCTTACATATGCAACTTCGTCTAAAACCTTTAAATGATTCATAAGTAATTCACCAATATACTTAGAAGAAATTTCTTTTTCAAGTGTGTTTTGAAGTGTCTTTTCAATCGTAGCGATCATCTTCTCCATTTGTTCAAACGAAACAGGTCTTTTTTCACAAGCTTTAATAATACCACTAAGTATCTTGTCTTTATTGTAAGATTCTCTATTACCATCTTTTTTTACTATGATAAGAGGAGTTTCTTCAATTTTTTCGTAAGTTGTAAAACGCTTTTTGCAATTGGTACATTCTCTACGTCTTCTAATTGCGCAACCTTCTTCTGTTGGTCTTGAATCAACTACTTTTGATTCACCATTATTGCAAAATGGGCATTTCAAAATTATCACTCCCGTCTATCAAAATACTTAAAGGCTGAATCATTGGAATCAGCCCTAAGAGTTTTTTATTATATTATAGTTTCAATTAA
Source organism: Acidaminobacteraceae bacterium (assembly GCA_049647005.1). Classification (GTDB taxonomy): domain Bacteria; phylum Bacillota; class Clostridia; order Peptostreptococcales; family Acidaminobacteraceae; genus JBARWW01. Next base: position 18,178 of record JBARWW010000214.1, read on the forward strand.
AATTCTTATATAAATTATCTTTTTCTTCTAAGGAAAGTCGGAATCTCAAACTCTTCAGTCTCTACTTCTTCCTTAGCTTTTACTTCAGAATTAACTTGATTAGCTTCCTTAGCAACAACTTCTTCTACATCAGTAGCTTCATTAGTTACAGCATCTTCAGATTTTTCTTCTTTCACAGCTACAGCTTCATCTTTAGTTTCAACTACAAGAGTAGTTTTTTGAGCTATATCATCAAAACCAGTAGCTATAACAGTTATACGAAGTTCATCTTTTAGATTTTCATCAATAACAGCACCAAATATAATATTTGCATCTGGATCTGCTGCTTGTGATATAATTTCAGCTGCTTCATTTACTTCAAATAATCCTAGTGATGGACCACCTGTAATATTAAGAAGTACACCTTTAGCTCCATTTATAGTTGTTTCTAAAAGTGGGCTATGTATAGCTTGTCTTGCCGCTTCTTGAGCTCTATCCTCACCAGAAGCATTACCAACACCCATGTGTGCTAGACCTCTTTCAAACATAATCGTCTTAACATCCGCGAAGTCAAGATTTACAAGTCCAGGTATTGCAATTAGGTCTGATATACCTTGAACACCTTGTTTAAGCACATCATCAGCCATCTTAAAAGCATCTACAATTGATGTTCTTTTTTCAACAACTTGAAGTAATCTATCGTTTGGAATCGTAACTAAGGTATCTACTTTTCCTTTTAACTCAGCAATACCTGCGTCAGCGTGGAACATTCTTCTCTTACCTTCAAAAGTAAAAGGTTTAGTTACAACACCAACAGTAAGTATACCCATTTCTTTAGCAACTTCAGCAACAACTGGTGCAGCACCAGTTCCTGTTCCACCACCCATACCAGCTGTTACAAATACCATATCAGCACCTTGAAGAGCATTATATATATCATCTCTACTCTCTTCAGCAGCTTTTTGTCCAACCTCAGGATTAGCACCTGCACCTAAACCTCTAGTTAGTTTTTCTCCAATTTGAATCTTATACTCAGCTTTTGAGTTGTATAACGCTTGTTTATCTGTATTTATAGCAACAAATTGAACTCCTTTTAAGTTTGCCTCAATCATTCTATTAACAGCATTATTTCCACCGCCGCCAACTCCAACGACTTTTATTTGCGCAAATTGCTCCATATCGATATCAAATTCTAACACAAAACTGCCCCCTTTTAAATATATAACTAAAATTGTGTTATCTTTTAAAGATTCTACCAAAATTTATTTTTCGACATTTTTTTTTTTAAATTTTAGCCTTACAATTGTGTGTAAGCAACTATTTCAGATGGTTACACCTACCATATATATTATCATACAATATGCATATTACATAGAAAATTCAAGATAAATTTTATGTTTTCTTTATTTTTTTTCTCGTTTTTAAATAATCTCGCACTTTCTCTATAAAAATACGTCTAATTATTGCTAAGTTATTAAACAATCTTACCCCAAATGCGAAAATAGCTGCGTAATAAAGTGGAACTCCTAAATTATCACCTATATATGCAAGTACTGCTGCAAGAACAGCATTAGAAACAAATCCCGTTACAAATATAACCGGTTCAAATTGATCTTGCATACTTGATCTAATTGCTCCAAATACAGAGTCAACTGCTGCAAGGATTGCAACTGACACATATAATGAATAGGCAGTTGTAAATGAAAGTGGTAAAAGTAAGCCAACAAACATTCCAAGTAAAATTCCAAGTAAAGCGATTATCATATTATTCCTCCACGTTTTCTAGATATATAGACTCTTGATTGCCACCATATGAGTCAATTTCTATATTAACACTAGTATTTATTTCAACAAACACACCCCATTGTTTCAGTATATTGCCATACTGTCCTGGAGCATTTATCGAAGATTCCAGATATGTTTTATCACCTATCGCCTTTATAACAAAAGGCTGAGCATAGTAATTACCATCAACTTTTATAGTTGGCCCATTACAATATATCTTGCTTTTACCAAATACTACTCTATTTCCATTTATACTAATAGCTTCTGCACCAGCATTTCTAAGATCAGTAATTATATTTCTAATATCAATATCATGAACCATAACATTATTTGGATCTTCATTCTCTAGTAGTTCTCTATCACCATCAGATATGATTATTATAACGCCCTGACCATAAACAGCTGATAATCCTGCTAATTTTTTTACCTTTTCAAGTTCCTCTTCTAGAGACTCTTGAACAAGTTCTGAATCATCTAATTTTGAGTAATCCGTTATTTTTTTTTCTTTTTCTTGTATCGACAGTTTATACTGTTCAATTTGAGCTTTTTCATTTGCAATCTCATAATATAAATTGTCAAGATCTTGGATCATAACGTACTTATATCCACTTTGTAAAGACTTAAATTGATAGACCGATAGAAGTCCAAGCAAGAACATGAGAAAAAACATGCTCGCCTTTGAAGTTCTTCTTTTCATTGCAACACTCCTAAACTACGTATTTACCAATAATATCCTTAAAATAATTTCTTTTAATATACAAAATCAATTTTGAAATTCAAAAAATCACTTAGTTTTAGCATGTTTAAAGTCTACTATTCCATTATACTTTTCAATAGTAAGAGACTCATACTGCTTTATTTCTAGTAAATATCCTTTATCTCTAATCATATTTACAATTCCAAACCTTTGGCCTATTGCACCCTCTAATGTATCGGGATCACCAATCGCCTTAATAGTAAACGGCGCACTTTGTGGAACTGAATTTACATTTATATTGTTACCAGCAATTCTAATCTCTGATATAGCAGTAAGTCTTTGACCGTTTACATTAATTGCCTCTGCACCAGCTGCATTTAGTTCATTTATGAGATTTAATAGTGATTCATAGTCATAAATAATGTTGATTTCGTAAGTAATACCAATTTCTTTTGGTGGATTATCAATTGTAATCTCAATACCAGGCCCCATAACATCAGTTAATCCAGAAAACTGTTTATACTTTTCAAGGTCATCATTGATTCTCTTTATCAATACATTTTCATCCGCAGCTGAAGTTTCAATTTCTTTAATTTTAAATTCTAGATCAGCAAGTTCGTCTTGAAGAAGGTCTTTGTCAGTTTTTAGTTTTGATACCTCCCTAATTAACTCTGTCGACTTAACGTTCGGACTAACTCCAAGCAAGTAATTTCTCTGTACAACTTTAAATTGAATTGCTATAGCTACACCTAGAACTACACATACAAGGCCTATCCAGATATGATCTTTTTTCATATATTCACTCCTAATCTCCAAACGGTCTAAACAAAGGCAGTCCATCATTTGATACATCTATGATCCCACTCTTTATATCTTTAGACTGTAAATTTTCATATATATCTATGAAGTCATTGAACTTACGTTCAATTTCATCCGCTCGTCCAAACCGAACTCTAAAATAATCATTTAGTTGTATTTCAATTCCATTATCCACAAGAACTATAATAGGACGAAATTGAATATGAGATTTTTCTAGAAGTTCTATAAGTTTTAACGATTCTCTAAGTATAAGCTTACTTTCAACTACTATCTCTTTTCCAATCACAAAACTCTCTAACACAAACCCATCTATTAAAAATCCTTCTGCTTTCGCATTATCAACTGATAAAACATATAGATTTTTATCAATCGTTATATACAAGTCTGAATACTTAACAATTGCATAAGGTTCTTTATAAACTATCATAATTTCTAACTTATTGGGATACTTTTTTTCCACAGTTGCACTTTTTACATAAGGATGATCTTTAAGTTTTTTAGCCACATCATCAGTATCAAGTAATAATAGGTTTGTTTCACCTTTAACTATACCACCGTACTTAAATATATCATTCTCAGAAATATCTACACTAAGATTATAAGAAACTGAGTCTATCTTGAAAACAGGTGTTTTAAAAAGTAAAATCCCTATTAAAACTATGGCAATAGAAACAATCAACTTTATCTTCTTTTTTACCCTTTTATTATTCAAAGCAACCTCTTTTGTAGTTTTATTTAAACAATCTTGTTTATATTATCAATAATTATAGTAAGAGCTGCATCTTTCTTAAGCTCATTTATAACTCGCATATCTTTTAACTCTTTTGGATTTTCTATAAATGAATCTATCATCGACTTCACCTTTGCAAAAGTTACATCTTTTTCTAAAATTACAAAAGCTCTACCTGCATTTTCAATCGCACGCGCATTGTACTCTTGATGATTGTCTTTTACATTTGGTGACGGAATAATAATAGATGGAGTTCCCGCTACCATAAGTTCAGCTATAGTAAGTGCACCCGCTCTACATATAACTATGTCAGCTGCGTAAAAAAAACTTGGTATATCATAACTAAATGGAAGAATATTTATATTTTCTTTAAATTCTGTTTCAATGTCTTTTCTAAACTTCATATACTTTTCATAGTAGCTTCTTCCAGTTATATGTGTAAATGAAAGTCTTTCATCTCCATTAAATTCACTCATCATATCAAACATAATATCATTTATAACTTTTGCTCCACCACTTCCACCAAGTGATACAATATTGAGTTTTTCATCAGAAAATTCATGTTTTACTCGACATTCTTCTCTATCCATCTTGTAAAATTCTCTTTTAATAGGGTTTCCCGCAAATATAAGATTGTCACTTTTCTCAAACTTATCGTGACTTTCTTTATAAGATGTAAATACTAAATTTGCCTTTTTTGAAAGTTTTCTATTTGCACTACCTGGAAAAGCATTTTGTTCATGTATTACTGTTTTAATACCAAGAAGCTGACCTACAAATACTATAGGAAAACTAACATATCCGCCCGTTCCTACAATTAAATCTGGCTTAAACTGTTTTATTATAACAAAGGAATCAAATATACCTTTTAAAACCTTAAGGCCAGTTCTAATAACTTTTATTATATTTTTTGATTTCATACCATCGACGGTTATAGCCCTATATTCCATTTTTTCTTTTTCAACAATTTCTTTTTCTATACCATTATGTGTACCCACATATAATAAATTAGTTTTACCAACTTTACTTTTAATTCCGTATCCAATTGCTATTGCAGGATTTACATGTCCTGCAGTTCCTCCACCAGTAAGTATAACATTCATATTTATATCTCCTACCTTTTATTAATTTTAATAAACTGATTCGTCTTCCCTATGCCTTGATATGTTAAGAAGTATACCCATTGAAGATAAAGATACTAACATATAGGTCCCACCATAACTGATAAATGGAAGCGGAACTCCTGTAACTGGAACCAGTGATGTTGTTACACTAATATTTAACATTACCTGAATTGCTATCATGGCTGTTATTCCGGTTGCTAGATACATACCAAATGCATTTGGACAGTTCATAGCTATTTTTATACCTCTCTAAATTAAAATCAAAAATAAAATTAGTACAAGTGATGCTCCTATAAATCCAAGTTCCTCACCAATAGTTGCAAATATAAAATCGTTCTGTGGCTCTGGTATGTAGAGTTTATTCTGTATACTTTGACCTACTCCAACTCCAAACAATCCACCTGAACCAAATGCATAAAAAGACTGTACAACCTGAAATCCATCACCAAGTGGATCAGCAAAGGGATCAAGGAAACTAAGCATTCTTTTCATTCTATATTCCTCACTCATAGCAAGTATAAAAATTCCTAATGCTCCACTTGCTCCAAATATACCTATATGCATCCACCTCATACCAGCTACAAACAACATAGAAAATACAATAAGTGCTATTGTCATAGTTGTACTAAGATTTGGCTGCTTCATAATTAGAAAGCCAAAAACACTTATAAGAGTTATATACGGAAATATTCCACGTACTAGACTCTTAATGTATTTTTGACTATAAGTAAGTGTGTTTGCACAAAATATAATTATTGCTAACTTTGCAAACTCCGACGGCATAACTCTTATACCTATATTTAACCACCTCTGCGAACCGTTTACATTTACCCCCATACTAGTCAAAACTAATACTAATGATGTAAATGAAATTATAAGCAGTATACCAGAAAATTTCTTTAATTTCCTATAATCATAATAAATAAAAAATATCATAAGCACTATACCAACTGCAGCAAACATAATATCTTTTTTAAAATAGTAATACTTATCGCCCCATTTCGAGAGCGTGAAGTAGAAACTAGAAGAAAAAACCATCATAATTCCTATAAAAACTAAAAACAAAACAGAAATAAATAACGTTAAATCAAATGTTCGCTTCAAACTACATTACCCCCTTAGGGAATTCACCAATTTCTTGAACTCTTCCCCACGTTTTTCATAATTCTCATACATATCCCAACTCGCACAAGCTGGAGATAAAAGTATATTTTTTGTCTTATAATTTACAGTTGAAGCTTTTTTAATAGCCTCTTCCAATGAATTTACTATGTGCGTATGTTTAAACCCTTTTCTATGGGCACATTTTTCAATTATAAATTTTGTCTCACCAAATAAAACAAGTTCTACAACAGTATCACCAAATGAATCTATCAAACCATCAAATTCACTAGCTTTATCCATTCCACCAGCTATAAGGACCGTTGGTCCATTCATAGACTTAACTGCAACAATCGATGAATCTGGATTAGTACCCTTAGAGTCATTGTAATACTTAATTTCATTTATCAAATCTACATATTCAAGTCTATGCTCTACACCTTTAAAACTCATAAGTGACGATTTAATTGACTCTATAGAAATACCACTATAGAATGCTATAAGAGAAGCAGCCATTGCATTTTCTAAATTATGTGGACCTGGTATAAATATATCATTAACATCAATAACTTCATGTGTAAGGCCAGATAATTTATCTTTTATCATAAGTTTTGATTCACTCACATATGCACCATCTTCAAGCTCTATATTTCTAGAGAAAAAAACTACTCTCGATTTATCCGTGCGAAATTTAAGTTTTCTTGTAAGTTCATTATCATAATTAAGAATAAGAATATCTCCCTCAATTTGATTTTCAAATATCCTTGCCTTTGCATCTATATAGTTTTCCATTGTCTTATGTCTATTAAGATGGTCGGGAGTTAAATTAAGTACTGCCGAGACATCTGTTTTAAACTTAGATATAGTCTCAAGCTGAAAACTACTTACTTCCGTTATCATAAAATCTTGTTTTTTATTTGTAAGAGCAACTGAAACAGCTGGTATGCCAATATTACCTACGACATACGAAGGTGAACCAAAATCTTCAAACATCTTTCCAACTAAAGCAGTCGTTGTAGTTTTTCCGTTTGTGCCAGTTATTCCAATAAATTTTTTTGAATTACTAAGTCTATATGCGAGTTCAAGTTCACCTATAACTTCTACACCTGATTTTCTAGCTTTATTTATAAACTCAAGATCCGTAGGAACTCCTGGTGACAATACCATAATGTCAACACCGCTATAATCATCTGGGTGCTCACCTAGTATAGCTTCATTATATAGACCATCTATTTGAGGAAGTATCTCTGCAAGATTTTCCTTTGTTTTCATATCGTTAATAATTACATAAGCAGAAACTTCTTTTAAAGCTTTTAAGGTTGAGATACCTGATCTTGCTATACCAACTACGATTATCTTTTTATCTTTAAACATAATTCACCTCGGAAATATTTTATTATAAGAATTTATAAAGCTATATGCCTACTCTAAAAAATAATAAAGTAAGATAATACGCAAAGAATAAGAGCAACAAAGTAAAATACGCTAGTAACTTTTACTTCAGACCATCCACAAAGTTCAAAGTGATGGTGAATTGGACTCATCTTAAATACTCTTTTTTGTCTTAATTTAAATGAAGCCACTTGAATGATAACCGAAAGTGTTTCACCAACATAAACTCCACCTACAAAGATAACTATAATCGGCATCTTAAGGGTTATAGCTAGACCACCAATTGCTCCACCAAGTGCCAGAGAACCAACATCCCCCATAAATACTTTTGCAGGGTATTTATTAAATATTAAAAAGCCTAAACATCCACCAAGTATTGATGCAGATGCAAGTGATACATCGAATGCACCTAACTTATAAGCCACTATAACAAAGAAAGTAGCAACTACTGAAGTTACACCAGAAGCTAATCCATCTAAACCATCAGTCAAGTTCACACTATTTGTAATCGCGAGCATAAATAACACTGTAAATGGGTAATATATAAATCCAATATTAATATAAGCATTATAAAAGGGAATATAAGTTTCTGTTCCAAGTCTTGATCCCATAATAGCTATGACTATACCTATGATAAACTGCCCTGCTAACTTTTGTTTTGCAGTAAGTCCAAGGTTTCTCTTAAGGGCTATCTTGATATAATCATCTAGGAATCCTACCATACCAAATCCAAGAAGTGATACATAAACTATAGCAGTTTTAAAACTATAATTATTGAGTATTAGAGTAGATGTAATCGCAGCAGTTATAATTATAAGACCACCCATAGTTGGTGTACCCGACTTAACAAGATGACTCTTTGGTCCCTCTACTCTAATACTTTGTCCAAATTTCATCTTTTTAAGTAATGGAATTATAAAAGGTCCAAGTACAGCTGCACTTGCAAAACTTATAACAGTTGCTATTATTAAAAACTTTATGTCTTCTGTGTAATTCATGTCCTGCTCCTTCTATCTCTTAATTTTTATTAATACAAGAAATATTCACAAGGGATTTTTCCATAATAATTTATGTTGGAAGATTAGCCTATGAATCTGCTTCTATTAAAACAAGGTTTTTATATCATATTGTTGTTGTTAATTATTTCACTTGCAATTACAGCATCATCAAAGTCAAATTTTGTATTACCTATAATTTGATAGTCCTCATGACCTTTACCAGCTATAACAAGAACATCTTCTTTATTTAAATTGCCTATAGCAAGCTCTATAGCTTGTCTTCTATCGCCTTCAATAATAACTTTTGACTGATTTTCAACTGCAATACCAGCTTTAATCTCAGATATTATTGTATTTGAGTCCTCGTTTCTAGGATTATCACTAGTGATAATGGCCATATCGGCTTTTCTCGAAACAATCTCACCCATAACAGGTCTCTTTAGCTTGTCTCGATCGCCACCACATCCAAAAACAACTATAACTTTTCCACTTGTAAGTTCACGTACTATATCAATTATCTTATCAATAGCATCAGGTGTATGAGCGTAATCAACAAATACATTTAGACCTTTATCATTCTTAACAGACTCAAGTCTTCCTTCAACACTCTCTATAAATGTTGAAGCAAGAACTATGTCTTCCTGAGAGTATCCAAGAAGAATAAGTACACCAACAGCACAAAGATAGTTATATATAAACACCCTTCCACGAAGTTTTATACTAATATCAGTGGTAAACTCTGGAGTGACTAATTCAAATTCCGATCCCTTTGTAGTAATCACTATGTTTTTTGCTGATATATCTGAACTTTTATCAAGACCAACTGACAAAACATCGTAGCCCTCACCATTTAGTTCTTCATATATTTTCATGCCATATTCATCATCAGTATTTATAACATTTCCGCTTTTAGTCATATAGAATAATTTTTCTTTAGCTTTACAATACTTCTCCATATCACCGTGAAAATCTAAATGTTCAGGTGTAAGGTTTGTAAAGACAGCTATATCAAAATCTAATCCATAAACACGATCAAGTTCTAGAGCATGAGATGATACTTCTATAACTGCTGAATTAACATTGTCCTCTTTCATAAGTGAAAAAAGCCTATTAAGTTCTGGAGATTCTGGCGTTGTATTGTTTGTACTATAAATCTTATCACCAACCTTATTACCTATAGTTCCAAAAACTGCTGTCTTCTTTTTAAGACCAGTTAGCATCTTTTCTATTGTTTGAGCAGTTGTAGTTTTACCATTTGTACCTGTAACACCTATAAGTGTAATATCTGCACTAGGATTTTCATAAAAAATATTTGATGCTATAGCAAGCGCACGCCTCGAGTTACAAACAACTATATAATTAACATCATTATCTAAAATGTATTTATCATCCGTTAAAATGATTGTTGACGCTCCATTTGAAATTGCTTTTTCTATATATTTATGACCATCTTCTGTATAACCTTTTATAGCTACAAAACAATAGCCCTTTTTTATATTTCTAGAATCAAGATCAACACCAGTTATATCAATGTTATTTCTAAGTTGACTAGCAACTGAACCAAGTTCTTCTACAAGTAATTTTATCTCCATAGAACCTCCATGTTAAAGCTTTATATTTCTATAAGTTTAATTAAAGGCAGCTCTAAAGCTGCCCATACAATTATACCATAATAACTATTTTTTTTGAATAAATTAGATTTATAATTAACTACTTTGAATTTTTTTACAAACTACTTTCCAAAATATAATATCAAAGATGACTTTTCACTTGCTATACTACCTGATAGTGGGTATTGCTTAGTTACGATCATACTTTTGTCGTCCACTTTTATAGGAACAGTACTTAAAGCTAGCCCAGAAGCCGTTACAATTTTCTCTGATTGCTCTAGAGTCTTTCCAACTAAGTCTGGAACAGCTATCGTTTTAAGAACCGATTTAAATTCAGGTTCAATTTTTAGATATCTCAGAGAATCTTCAAGTATTGACTTAGCTATTGGGGCAGCAACAACACTACCATAGTTAGTATCTTCTGGTTCATCTACTATAACTAAGACTGTAAGTTTCGGATCATCTACTGGTGCAACACCAAAAAATGAAGAATATGCCAAAACATCAGAATATTGACCATTTACTAATTTCTCACTAGTACCAGTCTTTCCACCTACTCGAATACCTGGTATATAGGCTTTTTTAGCTGACCCATTAATTACAACTGATTCCATCATTAATCTGATGTCATCTGATGTTTTTTTACTAACGACTGATCTTATCAGTTTAGGTGCTATACTCTTTATTATTTCACCATTATCATCAGTGAATGCTTTTACCATATGTGGCTCCATAAGATTACCACCATTAACAGTTGCAGAAAGTGCAGTTATAACTTGTATAGGTGTGTTACTCATACCACCACCAAATGTCATTGTTGCATTATCTACCGGACCTGCTTTTTCTTTTTTCAGATACAGCGATGAGCCCTCTGCTGGAAGATCAATCCCAGTTTTATTGAACATACCAAAGGAATCAAAATATCTGTAGAGGGTTTCTTCACCTAGATTCTGCCCTATATCAATAAAAATTGTATTTACAGAGTTTTCAAGAGCCTGTGTAAGCGTTTGTTCTTCAAAAGGATTATTTCTTCTCCAATTGTATATTCTTGTGCCATATATATCGGCATAACCCTTGTCGTAATATTCTTTAGATGGATAAGTGACATTTTCCTCTATACCAATCGCTGAAGTTACAAGCTTCATAACAGAACCAGGCTCATATGTATCACCTATAATTGGATTTCTCCATCTCTCATTCCAATTTTTCATTAGATCATCAACACTCATAACTTCTAATTCTTCTGGAGTAAATAATGACGATAAGTCTCTTGGTTGATTTGGATTATAATCCGGTTTTGTTGACATAGCAAGAATCTCACCTGTAGACGGATCCATAACTATGGCCATTACTTTCTTTGCTCCATGCTCTTCATAAGCCTTATCAATCGCCCGTTCAGTAAAATGCTGAATAACTTCGTCAATTGTAAGTGTTAAATTATATCCCTGAACAGGTTCAAATACCTCTTCATCATAATATGGAAGTGGTCGTCCCTGAACATCAGTACTCGTTATAAATTTACCTGATATACCCCTAAGTTCTTTTTCATAATAATATTCAATACCGGCTATACCTATATTGTCTATATTGGTATGTCCAAGTACATGCGATGCAAAGTTTGAGTATGGGTAAACTCTTTTGTTATTCTCGGCAACCCAAACCCCACGAGTATTCATATTTCTAATTAGATCCGCTTGACTCTTGTTAAGTCCTTTTGCAAGCTTTATAAGCGATTTACCTGAGTTAAGCTCATCTAAAATATCACTTTCTGACATAGCTATTATAGGTGATATATGCTCAACTACTTTGTCTCTATGTACTATATTTTCAGCTGGTCTATCTTTATATTTTCTATTTATATTTTCTGGTCTAATATAAACGTCATAAGTAACTACGCTAAATGCAAGCTTCATTCCATTTCTATCATTTATCGTTCCGCGTTTTGCAGGAAGCTCTATATCTTTTACCTGTTGGTTTATAGCCATTTTTTTATAATCATCACCGCGGATAACTTGTATCCAAGCAAGACGCCCTATAAGTATTGAAAATATAGCAAGAACTAGAAACATTGCTATAAGTAACCGACCTCTATTTTTTGAACTTGTTTCCATAAAAACGCTCCTTTAGCCTGTAACTTCTAAACGTACTACTAAATATTATCACAAAACGTTAGTTATTATCAAAATTCGTAATCATTTGTAACTTATTTAACTTACAAACCTAGTTTCTTATCTGAAAAAGCCACCCATAAAAGGTGGCTTTTGTATTTGTTGATATAACAAAGGTTCTTCATTCTATTACTAATCAATCAAATTATTTATTAGAGCCGCTATATTTTTTGTACCCTCAATAAAATTTGTACTACTAACAGGTTCACTAGAATCAGCTGATTTCACTTCGTCTAGTTTATAATTCCAGTTGGAATTTATATATATTATCTGCTCTTGTCTCGGATACTGCATATTTAATTCTTCCATAGCAACTTTTTCTATATTTTCTAAAACAACAACACTATCAAGCTGAGACTTTAAGTCTTCAATTTCAATTTTGTATTGTCCTATTTCTTTTTGATATTCATAGTTATTATACTTCAACTCATAAACATTGGCATAAATAACTACTACAAGTGCAAGCGCAGCAAACATAAGTAGCGCAGCAAAAATAGTTCTCGAAACAGAGGCAAGCCTCTTAATCCATGACTCTTTCTCTTTTTTTATTTGAAACTGTTGTTTTTTAGCTTCAACATGAGTATCATGTATATAGTTTTTATAGTCGTTATAATCATTAAATTCGCTTATCTGTTTGGCAGCTAACATATCGTCCCTCCTTGGACACTATATTTTTTCTGCAACCCTAAGTTTAGCACTCCTTGCTCTTGGGTTTGCCTCTAACTCATCTTCCGGCGAAATAATTGGCTTACGAGTTATGATTTTTAATTTAGGTTTGTTATCACAAACACAAATCGGGAATTCACTAGGACAAATGCATCCTGCATTAAGATCCTTGTAAGTTCTTTTAACTAATCTATCTTCTAATGAGTGGAATGTTATGATACTAATTCTTCCACCAGGATTAAGCACAGTTTCAATATCCTTAATTGTGTCAGCAATAATACCGAGTTCGTTGTTAACTTCTATACGAATAGCTTGGAAAGTTCTCTTTGCTGGATGCGGTCCATCACGTCTAGCTTTTGATGGAATAGCTTTTTTAATTATATCTACAAGCTCATAAGTAGTTTCAATTGGCTTCTCAGCTCTCATTTCTACTATAAACTTAGCAATCCTCTTGGCCCAGTTATCTTCGCCATAATCTTTTATAATTCTGTGAAGATCTGCTTCTGAATAATCATTTACAACATCATATGCCGTAAAATCACAACTTCTATCCATTCTCATATCTAGAGCTCCATCATGCATATAAGAGAAGCCTCTTGTAGCTTCATCTAATTGATAAGAGGATACACCAAGGTCCATCATCATACCATCTATCTTATCTATACCAAGTTCTTCTAACACATCTAATATGTTTGAAAAATTACTGTGTACTAGAATCAATTTATCTTCATACTTTTTAAGTTTTTCGCCAGCTGCCGCTAAAGCATCCTTATCTTGATCTATTCCAATTAACTTTCCAGTAGTTAATCTCGAAAGTACTAGTTCAGAGTGACCTCCGCCACCAAGCGTTCCATCAACATAAATTCCATCTGCTTTAATATTTAAACCATCAACCGTTTCATTGAGTAATACCGATACATGTTCAAAATCCATTGTTTCACCTTCTCCTCTATATTCCTAACTCTGCCATATGCTCAGCTATTTCATCATAGCTAATATTTTTGGGGTCATTATATTCTTCCCAAACGTCTGATGCCCATACTTCTATACGACTACCTACGCCAATTACAACTGCGTCTTTCTGAATTTTTCCATGCTCTCTCAATGTTTGCGGTATAGTAATACGACCCTGTTTATCAAATGATACTTCAGTAGCACCGGCAAAAAATAACCTAACAAAGGCTCTTGCCTCTTTCTTTGTAAGAGGTAAAGTCTTTAGCTTATCTTCGAATACCTTCCATTCATCTTCTGGAAAAATAAATAGACAATTATCTAATCCCTTAGTGAGATAGAAAACCTCGCCTAATTTTTCTCTGAATTTTGAAGGTATGTTTATTCTTCCTTTTGAATCAATCGAATGATTAAACTCACCAATAAACATGCCGCCACCACCTATAGGGTTTTTAACCCACTACGCACCACTTTTAACCACTTTATTACTATGGTAATTATTATACCACTAAATTAGTAAAAAGATAAATATTATTTTGTCTTTTTTTAGTTTATATTGTTAAATTATAGTAATCATTGAGAGTAGTCTTTTCAATGTGTTCAACTTTTAAGCTTCACATTTTACAAAAATAGGGTCATATAAAGTTCACTTTATACGTCGGTGGTGACTTGTCCCTTTTTTTGCATGGAATTTATTAAATCGTATTTTCCACACCTATATCCACGATGAAAAATTTGCCTTGCGAATCTTTGTTTCTTTATTTCTTCCTTTCACTGCATACATTTTTTTATAATTGTCTGCATAAAAAAAGCTACTTCACAAATCTTCATGTAAAGTAGCTTTACTTTAAAAATCAATCTTTACTGTATTTCCTTATTAGCTTAAATCCTATAATAGATGAGATTATAATTGCTATGCTTATAACTTGTGCCATTCTAAGTGAACCAAGCATTAGTGAATCTGTTCTAAGTCCTTCTATAAAGAATCTACCAAATGAATATAATCCAAGATAGATCATTATAACTTCACCATTATGTTTCTTTCTATCTTTGTACTTCCATATAAATGCAAATACTAAGAGATTCCAGACTGATTCGTATAAAAATGTCGGGTGAACTTTCGCACCATCAACCATTATACCCCAAGGTAGGTCTGTTGGTCCACCGTGAGCTTCATTATTCATGAAATTTCCCCAGCGTCCAATTGCTTGACCAAGAACAAGACCAGGAGCCGCCATGTCCGCTAACTGCCAAAACTTAAGTCCACGTCTCTTGCAAAATAGATAACCTGAAAGAAGTCCAAATATTATACCACCATGAATAGCCATTCCACCACCACGAGTATTGATTATCTTAAGGAAATCCCACTGATAGTACTCCCAGTTAAATGCAACATAATATAGTCTCGCTCCAACCACTGCTGATGGAAGTACTACAAGGATAAGATCATACAAATCGTTTTCCTTGATATCATACTTTTTAGCTTGTCTTAACATAAGCATTGTTCCTAGTAACATTGCAAGAGCCATAAGTATTCCATACCATCTAATCTCCAAATTAAATATCTCAAATGCTATTGGATTCATAATTCACCTCATTTAATTTTATTTGTAATAAAAAAATTCCTAGTTAATACAATCTTTATAATTTTTATTTACTTGTCTTAATAATATTTACTTTTCTCTAACTATAGAAAGCGTAGAGAATTCCTCTTCAAAATGACCTCGTACTTCCCTAGTTATGTAGTCAAGATCTACATCATTTAAAACCTCAAGATATTCAAATAAATTTACATCTTTCATATAATAAGATATAAATGTATTTGCAACATACTGAATTGAGTTAAATGAACTTAGGTAACGACCTATCATCTTCTTCTTAATTCTTGTGAATTCTTCCTCAACAAAACCATTTTCTTTAAATTTGGCGATTTCCTCAAGAACTATCACTTTAACATTTTCTGGATCTTTACTTTCGCCACCTATTACCGAATAAGAGAAAGTTCTACCAAATGAGTACTCATATGAGAATGAAGCATTAATGCTACCGGCTTCATAGTGGCTACTATAAAAATCAGATCCTCTTCCTATCATCATATCAAGAGCTATCTTTATAGCCATACTTTTTTTAAGACGAGCTTTCGTATTTTCATATTGATTGTAATCCTTAAATCCAAGCGCAAATAGCGGAAGTGCAACTTCATAATTATCTACAATGTTTTTATCTTTAACATCTCTTGGCTCATCTATAATATGAATTTTAGGTGTTATAGTTCTAGCTAAGTATTCATCAGTAAGAGAATCTTCTATTGACTTAAACACTTCCCTAACCTCTAAATCGCCTATAACAAAGACCATCATATTTTGGGGTGAGTAGAATAAATCATAGCAAGACTGAAGCTGCTCGCGTGTTATAGACTTCACAGACTCAACAGTTCCAGCTATATCATGTCTCATAGGGTGATTATGATATAAACCTTTTAGTAAGTTAAAATAAACAGCCCAATCAGAATCATCATCATACATATTAATTTCTTGTTCTATTATACCTTTTTCCTTCTCAACATTTTCATCAGTAAGGTGTGGGTTCTGAACAAAATCAAGTAGTAACTCTAAACTCTTATAAAAATTTTCTACAGTAGAAAACATATAAGCAGTTGATTGGAAGTTTGTATAGGCGTTTACATTTGCTCCAAGCTTAGCAAATTCTTCAAATATATTTTTTTCTTTATCTTCAAATATCTTATGCTCTAAAAAGTGAGCAATTCCATGTGGCATAGACGTAATTTCATCTTCGCCATCTATTGTAAAGTCATTGTAAAGTGCACCATATCTAGTTGTAAAATATGCAAACTTCTTTTGATAATCTTTCTTAGGTATAAAGTACATCTCAAGACCAGATTCATGTATCTTTTTATATACAACTTCATCAAGAAGCTCATTTTTTATCATTGTAATTTCTGACATTACGCTTCCCTCATTTCCTCAGAGTATAAATAATACTCTGTGTCTTTTTGAATTTTTTTACCAGCTTCTATAATCTCTTCTTTAGTTACATTTTCAATTCTCTCTTTAAGTCCCTCAAGATCAAACTTAGTGTTCGAAAGTGACTGTGAATAGTAGAAGTTTATAAAACTATTTGGATAATCCGAAATAGAATTAATCGATGATACCACACCATCTTTTGCGATTTTTATATCAGAATCAGTAAAATCACCATCTAAAATTGCTTTAAAATTCTCATCGATAAGATTATGTACTTTCTCAAAGTTCTCAAACTCAACACCAGCAGAGATCAGCATAATTCCTTTATATTTATCCACTCTAGAGAATATGTAGTAGCATAAACTTTCCTTCTCACGCACATTCATAAAGAGTTTAGAGTTTCCTCCACCGCCAAGAATACCCGAGAATAGCATACTAGCTTCATACAATGGATCAGAAAATTTAACATTAGTTCTATAACCCATAGCAATCTTACCTTGTTTAACTTTCTTAAAATAATCATTATGAATTTTAACTTCAGCTATATCTTTATAAACATTTTCTTCAGCAACTTCTAAAACATTGTCAGGATTGAAATCTAGAGTTTCATTAATTATATTCTTCACTTCATCAAAATCAATATCTCCATTAGTTATGATATCTATCTTTGAAGTTTTAAGTAGAGTTATATAGTGGTCATATAATGACTCTAGAGTAATTTTATCTAGCATTTCGATTGAACCATACTGATGAATTTTATAAGGTTCATCAGGACACATAACTTCAAGACAACGCTCCACAGAATACTGAACTTTATCATTTTTAAGACTAGCTATCTCATCTCGAAGATTCTCCTTTTCTTGTTCAAAGTAATCTTTTGAAAACAATCCATCCTCAGTATAGGGCTTTGTAATTATTTCATTTAACAGTTCAAGCGCTTGCTTATATATATCTTTATCTAGAATATGTCTCTTATTTGGCATTTGACACTTAAACTGCATAACCTGCTTCTCACCATACTTAGTAACATCAGCTACTAGAATTGCACCATAAAGATCTGCAAGTTTGTTATTTAACTCTTTAATAGAGGGATAATTTTCGCATCCCCTCTCAAGAATTCTCGTGATAAGAGTGTTCATCGTTGCTTCTTCTTCTCTCAATTGTCTCTTAAAGCTAATACCGATTAAATCAGTCTTAAACTTGTTTGACTTCATAAGATGCAGATTAACATTCTCCTTAAGATTAACTATCTCTATTTTATTTATCATGTAAGCCTACCTTTTTACTCAAATTTATG
>JBARWW010000215.1:0-9693 GCA_049647005.1 Acidaminobacteraceae bacterium
ATGATCTCTCTTTAACATTTCAAAGTAGGCCATTAGATGAAAGGATAGTCTAATTGGTTGTGCTCTTTGAAGATGTGTATAGCCTGGCATTATAACTTCAACCTGCTCCTCACTTAATGTAACTATCACTTGAAGTAGTTCCTTAATTAGGTTCAGAGCGGTTTTAGTTTTTTTCATTGTAAATAATCTAAGGTCTAGTGCTACCTGATCATTTCTACTTCTTCCTGTATGAAGCTTTTTACCGAGTGGTCCGATTTTTTCAACTAGTAATGACTCAACATTCATGTGAATATCTTCATTTTTTATAGTTAACTTTGCGTCTCCACTAGCGATTTCATCTTTAATTTCATTTAGTCCATATATAAGAGTTACAAGTTCCGTATCACTTAATATACCAATCTTATTTAGCATCTTTCCATGTGCAACTGAACCTTCTATATCTTCAACATATAGTCTATGATCAAATGATATTGATTCATTAAATTTTTCTAGTAATTCGCTAGTTGATTCTTTAAATCGACCTGCCCAAAGCTTCATATCGCAACATCCTTCTTATTTAGTGCTTGTAAATCTGATTTAGTATATTCAAATATTACTGATTTATCTCCTGGTAAATTGTACTTTATGTCATCACTCATCATTGCATTAATTTTAAGTGGTAAAGTAAATAAGTTAATAAAACCTTCTGCATCGTATTGGTTATAAACTTCATCTGCTCCAAATGTTACGTACTCTTCTGAGTATAGCGAGTAAGGTGATTGTGATGCAATTGCATTGCAGCTTCCTTTATATAACTTAATCTTTACATCTCCACTAACATTCTTTTGCGTTGAATCTACAAATGAATCTAAAGCTTCTTTAAGTGGTGAGAACCATAAACCATCATATACAAGTTCAGAGTATTTCTGACTCATAAGGTTTTTGTAAGAAATTGTTTGTCTGTCTAAAACTAATTTTTCAAGATTTTTATGTGCTTCATATATAATAGTTCCACCTGGAGTCTCATACACTCCACGCGACTTCATACCTACTAATCTGTTCTCAACTATATCTATTATTCCAACGCCGTGATTTCCACCTAGTTCATTTAATTTAGTAATTAGTTCAACTGGCGAGAAAACGATTCCATTTATCTTAGTTGGAACACCTTCTTCAAATGTTAAGATTATTTCCTCGGCTATATCTGGAGATTTTTCTGGAGATACACACCACTTGTATACGTCTTCAGTATGATGATTCCATGGGTTTTCTAAGTTTCCACCTTCATGGCTAATATGCCATAAATTTTCATCTCTTGAATAAATATCTTTTTTAGTAACTGTTAAAGGTATATTATGCTTAGTTGCATAATCGATACAATCTTCTCTGGATTTTAAATCCCAAGTTCTCCATGGCGCTATAATTTTAAGTTCTGGAGCTAGTGCTTTTATTCCAGCTTCAAATCTAACTTGATCATTTCCTTTTCCAGTTGCCCCGTGTGCAATCGCCTCTGCACCTTCAAGCTTTGCTATCTCAACTAATTTTTTAGCTATTAGTGGACGAGCATATGCTGTTCCAAGTAAATAATCATTCTCGTAGATTGCTCCTGATTTGATTCCTTTATATAAGTAGTCTTTTACAAATTCTTCTTTTACATCAATAATGTAAGCTTTTGAAGCTCCTGTATTAATTGCCTTTTCCCAGACGTCGCCATATTTTTCACTTTGACCAACATCTATACATACCGCTATTACATCGTATCCCTTTTCAATTTCTAACCATTTAAGTATTACACTTGTATCTAAACCACCTGAATATGCTAAAACAACTTTTTTATTCATAATAATCCTCCTAATATTCATCACTCGATTGTATAATATTCATCACTGCGTATATTTATGCATAGTTGTGCAAAAAAAATAATCCTTTGAAAACGGATTGTTATCTTAAGCAACTTAAGTTTTTACATTAAAATAGCCCACCATCAGTGGACCAAAACTATAGCTAATGTAAGCACCCATAAATCCCATTTATATTTGGGACGAATTTCTCCGCGGTGCCACCCAACTTAGCTTGTTAGCTCTCTTTTATTCAATACAGACTTTCATCGATACCTATTCCCTTTAACGGTGGACGTCCGAATCACCTTACTTATAATTTCTTGTGATCTACTAAAGAAAGTTCTCAACATTTTCATATTTGTATAGGCTCTCACCATCCCTATATCGCTTTACTAAATCCAATGTATTTTCTTTCCCTCGAATGTATTTTTATTTATTAACTTGTGGTTAATTATACATATCATTGCATACAGTGTCAACACTATTTTCAAAATTATTTTCTAAAATGTAAAAAAAAATCAATTCGCATATAAATTATGCGAATCGATTTTAGCTACACTTAAGCATTTTATCAAGTACTACTGAAACAAAGAATACCTCAAGTGGTATAAATCCTATATCAGCAAGTAAAAATATCATGATATGATTTAGGTCTTTAAAAATCTGAAAATGAATGTAATGAAGTATAACTGATAATCCAATCGGAAGTACCCCAGTTTTTATTATACCCTTGTTTTTCATTTGTCCCCTTCAAATTCTTTTAACTTATCTTTTAATAAGCAAACTTAATAGATATATAAGTTTGTAAATTTTCATATAACTTCTGGTTTTTTAAAAAAAATAATCCATATATCTCTTTCTATTGGGTATATTAGATACAAGTATATCTAATAATAGTCATTGCACCACAAGTAAATCCATACATTAATATAGCTATTTATAATATTAAAATAAAGTAGGTGAATTATGAAATTAAAATTAGTATCTATCATACTTTTAACTTCTGCCATATTGTCAGGGTGTAATTATGAACTTATTCCTGATAAAGATGATGAAGATATCTTATTTCAAGATAATCAATCTCTTTATATAGATGATAATATCCTTGAAATTAAGGAAGTTTACATTACTGTTTTACCTCCAGATCCAAGAGATCTTGATACAAACTTTACACTTAGTGATGTTAATTTAGACCTTACCTTTAACGATGAATACGACCCAAGTGTAAAAGTACTTGTTCAAGAAGGGCGAGATGGCGAGATAAAACCTGGAGATTATGGTTTTGGTCTTATTGATTATAATGGAATTCTAAGCATAAGAGGCCACTCAACTAGAACCTATCCTCAAAAGTCTTATAAAATTTCACTACTCAAAGGTACAAATCCCTTTTATGGAAATGAAACTCTAAATCTAAACAAACACCCCTTTGATGTTACAAGGTTTAGAAATCGATTAGGCTTTAAAATGCTTGAAAATATAGACAACACCCTCTCTGTTAGAACCATGTTCGTTAGGCTCTTTGTAAGAGATTACTCGGCCTCATCTGATGCCTCATTTGAAGACTATGGACTTTATACTAATGTTGAGCAATTAAACGCTAATTACTTAAAAGTTCGAGGGCTTGATTCAAAAGGCGAGCTTTATAAAGCTGAAAACTTTGAATTTAAAAGGCACAAGGATATTCTCTTAAATACAGATGATATTAATTATGATAAAGATGCTTTTGAAGATATTTTAGAGATTAAGGGTAGGGAAAACCATGAAGATTTGATAGAAATGTTAGAAGGTATTAACTCAACATTCTACGATATAGATGATTTGATTGAAGAATATTTTGATAGAGATAATTATGTGACTTGGCTTGCAAGTAACATCTTACTTGACAATATAGATACAACAACTCAAAATTTTTATCTCTATAGCCCTCGTGAGAGCGAAAAATTTTACTTTATATTTTGGGATCTTGATGGTGGAATTGGTCACTACAAAGATCCAGAAGTTGATCTAAGAAGGCCAAGCTGGAGAATTGGAGTTAGTAACTACTGGAATGTTAGTCTTCATAAGCGCTTTTTTAAAAAAGAAAAAAATATTGAGGAAGTTAGAGCAAAGATGTATGAGTTATCAGATGTCATAAATGGTGAAAATCTACAATCTTTTGCCGATACATTTAGAGAACTAACTTATCCATTTATTACTAATCCTCCTGATAGTTTAAGTTATGTTAAAAGTTTAGATGATTACGAATCTGATGTAAACTATTTTAAAGATATACCCGATACGTCCATGAGACTATTCGAAGAAAGTATAAAACACCCAATGCCATTTTTCCTCCGTGAGCCGAGTTCGTTTAATGGAAGACTTGTGTTTCACTGGGAAAGTTCATATGATCTTGAGAACAGACCTATAAATTATGACTTTACTATTAGTAGTACTCCTGATATGCAAAACATAGTCTATGAAAAAACTGATTTGTTTGAACCCGGAGTTATAGTTGAAAATCTACCTTCTGGTGACTATTACTGGACTGTAGTTTCTAGAAATAGTGATGGCTATATACAAAATCCTTTTGATTTTTATAAGTCTCGCGAAGGAAAAACTTATTTAGGTATTCAAAGGTTGGTGTGGAATAATGACATACAATAATTTCAGATTCGAAAAAAAATATGTGATTTCATTTCAAACTGCTTTTATATTGCAGCAAAAACTTGATCATATTATGAAAAAAGACAAAAATGGTCCAGATGGATATCTCATACGTAGTCTTTACTTTGATGATATGTACAACTCTGGTTTTTATGACAAAATCAATGGCTTTAGTAAACGCAAAAAATATAGAATTCGCCTCTACGACTATAAAACTGATTTTGTTAAATTTGAGGTAAAAGAAAGACAAGATCAATATATTAGAAAAACTTCAATTAAATTGTCACCTGACGATCTAAAAAACATCCAAAATCACAATTATATTTTTTTATTAAGTCGAGGTGAATTTGGACAAGAACTATATCTTCAACTAACTGCCAAAGGTCTAAAGCCTCATCTTTTAATTGACTATTTTAGAAAAGCTTATACACTTGATTATAATAATATTAGAATAACTTTCGATGAGAACATATCCTATTATCCTCCAAGCTGGGACTTAACAAACAGGACTTTTTACTCTAGTAACTTTAATAAAGATTTTGTAGTCTTAGAAATAAAATTTGATAATTTTCTTCCAAACTATCTTATGCCGGTATTTGAAGGACTTATTGAATCAAGGCAGCAATTTTCGAAGTATGTTAACGGAAGGTTTGCATTAATAGACTGTGGAATTATATAAGGAGGTTCTTATGAACGACATACTTACGTTTAAGGATTTACTAAGCAATGGCTTTTCAGGGAGTAGTTTTGCAGGTGGTTTGACCATATTTCAAATATTGTTTTGTTTATTTGTAACACTATTTTTATCACTTATTGTTTTTTATATGTATAGGAAAACTTACAGCGGTGTTGTTTTTAGTTATAACTATAGCGTTTCACTAGTGCTTATGTCACTTATAACTGCAATGGTTATACTCTCTATTAGTTCCAACTTAGTTCTTTCGCTTGGTATGGTTGGTGCACTAAGTATAGTTAGATTTAGAACCGCTATAAAAGAACCACTAGATATTATATTTATGTTTTGGGCTATTGCAATTGGACTTACTACTGGTGCGAGACTATATCTTCTCTCTCTTATAGGAACACTATTTTTCTCAGTAATATTAATCATACTTATGAAATTTAAGAACAAAAATGATTATTATCTACTTGTTATTAGATATGATTCTGAAAAAAGAGACGAAGTTCTAATGGAACTCAGTCAATTAGAATATAAGATTAAATCGAAAAATGTTGCACATGATGTAGTTGAACTTGTACTAGAAATTAGGGTTGTTGGTATTTCAACCGACTTTGTTAACACCCTATCAGAGCTTAAAGGTATTCACAACGTAAACCTTGTAGCTTATAATGGAGATTATAGTATCTAAAACTATATCACTATTATCACTTTAGTAAAAAACAATTATAGGAGGCTCATATGAAAAAATTAATACGTTCTACTTTAGAGTCTTCTATAGTAATAATAGCAGTATTTTATTACTTTTTTATATTGAAGGATAATCCAAATGCATTTTTAGACTCTAATCCTAGCCCATTATTTATGCTTTCATTAGGTATGGGCCTTATGTATGGAAATCTTGTCGGCATGTGGATTGCAACTATTTGCACGTTTTTTGTCGTTTACACTCTGACTAGACTTGGAATACCAACATCAGCGATAATTTTGAAATTTGACTATTTTAAGTTTCCACTTATGTTTTTTTGGTCAGGTATACTTGGCGGACTAAATAAAGATGGTTACCTTCGCAATATTGCTGTTTTAAAGAAAAAATCACAGCAACTAGAATATGATAATAAATATCTTGGAAAACTATATAAGACTTCTATGAATATACAAAAAGAACTTAAGATGCAAATTGTAGGTGAAGAAAATAGTCTTATGTCTATATATGAAATTGCAATTAGACTTAAAACACTTGAACCTGAACAGGTATTCACCGAAACACTTGGTATCCTAAAAAAATATCTTGGAGCAAATACTGTATCTATCTATTCAGTAGATAAAAAGAACAATTTCCTTAGATTAAAAATTAGATCAGGTGATATGATAACTGAAAAATCCTCACTTAATCTTGACTCTTCTGAATGGTTTTTGAAAGTTGTAAATGAAAAGAGAATAGTTAGATGGGCTGATACACCGGAAAAAGATTTTCCTATTTTATCAGCACCTCTTATAGATGGTGATGAGGTAATCGCTATTATAAATATAGAATCTATGGACTTCCATAAGCTTAGTGAATATGCATTTAACACATTTAAGATCGTTATCGAATGGGTAAATGTTACTCTAGTCCGTGCACTATCATTTAACAAACTTAAAAGCTCTGAGTATTATGACAATACAAGAATTCTTAAGTTTAATAACTTTATAAAACGACTATCTATAGAGAAGCAACGTGCTGATGAATATAATCTAGAGTACCTTTATCTAACATATAAATCAAAAGAAAGGTCACTTGAAGTAATCAATGAAAAGGTCTCTAGTTTCCTAAGAACACTTGACGTTGTAAGTTATGAACCAATAGGTAATAAAATTTATTTCTTATTACCTGCTACACCTTTAAATAAAAAATCAATTATTGAAGATAGACTTTTTTCTAAGTTAAGTGATGTTCTCATTTTTGATATTGAAGAGATCATTGTAGATACTAAGAAGGTGAGTTTATGAGCATTTTAATACAACTCATCCTTTTATTTGTAATTTTTTTGAATGGTTTTTTATGGTTTTTATATGCATCAGGTATATTTGATTTTAAAATGATGATTTATCTACACATTATTACTTATGCTATTATAAGCTTTTTTTCTAGGCAAACTAAAATTCTTAGCCGAGGTGTACCTAATTTTTTGATTCTATTTTTACCTGTAATCGGTAATTTAGTTTGCTTTGTCACATATTTTTTACAATTCTTTTTAAACAATCCGAATCAAATGATAGAGGATTATGAAAAGTATATAGCCATTTCACAAAAAATTGATTTTGAAAAACGAATTAATTATATATCATCTATTAGAACTGTTTCATACTCCGACCAGATATCATCTGGAAGTGATATAAACAAAAAAGATGTAATTATTGATATTGCTGGTGAAGATGTGAATATTAAATATAAAATTTTGCGAGATAGCTTAGATGATAAGAACTCAGAGGTAGTTCACTACGCTGCAACAACTCTTAATGTTCTTGAAGATGAGTTTAGCCAAGATATTATAAACTTAAAAGATAAATATATTGAATACAATGATATAAATGCTCTTGATAAATTAGCCGACAAATACAAAATTTACCTTAATTCAGGCATACTTGTTGAAGACTTAAAAAAGTATATGTTTAATGACTATATTTCAACTCTTGAAAAGTGCCTAAATGTAATTGGACTAAAGGAAAAATATATCACAGAACTCACATCTGCGTATATTTATCTTGATATGTTAGATAAAGCAAGTCATTATAACGATATCGGACTTAGTAATTTTCCAGATAGCTTTTGTGTCAACAGGCAGTCCCTTGAAATTAGCTATGTCACTAAAGACTATACTTTACTAAGAGAAAAACTTATAAATATACAAAGTACAAAACCCAAACTAGCTGTTGATTTAAATCATTTAATAGAGTTTTGGGTTAACTAGGGAGGATTATTATGATTATAGGCATAATTGCTGAAGGATCTTATCCATATATATCGGGTGGTGTATCTAGCTGGTTGCATCAACTTATCAGCGGAATGCCAAATGTCCAATTTAAAATTTTTTCGATTATGGCAAGTTCAAAAGAACAACCTGAATACAAGTACAAGCTTCCAAGCAACATACTTGAAGTTAAAACTATTTTTATGGATCAATATTTGAGTATTCCCCAAAAATCATTTGCTAATGTTAAACTTTCAAAATCAGATCAAGAACTTATTAGTCAATTTGTAGATTTTAATCAGTCCCTTGATTGGGATAATTTTATAAAACTTATCTCTGACAAAAAAAAAATAAAGAGCATATACAAACTTATACAAAGTAAACCTGTATGGGAATCATTTTTAGTTAGATATAATCGCAACCATTACAATGATGGATTTAACTCTTATTTTTGGACTATAAGATCAATTATAATACCTCTATTATTTATAATACAAGAGGTTGATCTTGAGGCTGATGTATACCATACAATTTCAACAGGTTACGCTGGCATAGTTGCTAGTGTTTTAAAAGCAAAATATAATAAACCACTACTACTTACAGAACACGGAATATATGCGAGAGAACGAGAAGAAGAGTTACTTGCGGCTGATTGGGTAGCAAAAAGTTATAAAAAATTATGGATAGATTTCTTCTATTTTATTTCAAAAGGATGTTATGATGCCTCTGACGTTGTTATATCACTATTCTACGACAATAAAGTTATACAAGAGGCTCTTGGAGTTGAAAAAGAAAAACTTGAAGTTATAAATAACGGTGTTTCTATAAAAAACTTTAACGCAGCAAAAGTAGAACACACAGGATATAACGTCGCTTCTATACTGAGAGTTGTACCTATAAAAGATGTACTGACTATGCTTAGATCCTTTAGAATGGTTCTAAACAAAAGGCATGATGTTCACTTCTTTATAATAGGGCCTACAGAAGAAGATGAAGACTACTACGAAAAATGTGTTGAACTCGTAAATATATTAGATATGAATTCATATGTTACATTTACAGGAAAAATTAATATAAAAGATATAATACATGAACTTGATGTTCTTGTTCTAACATCAATTTCAGAAGGTCAACCACTAGTTATACTTGAAGGACTTGCCTCTGCTATACCTTTTGTATCAACAGATGTAGGTGCATGTAGAGAACTTCTTGAAGATGATGGTATAAATGGAACCTGCGGCATCATAACAAAACCCGTTTCACCAAACGAAACATCAGAAGGAATATTAAAACTTTTAGAAAATGATGAACTAAGAAATGAATATGGCGAAAACGGTCGCAAAAAAATGGAAACATATTTTAAACTAGAAGACGTAATAAATAAATATGAATCACTTTACAACAAATACTATAATTAAGATGGTGATATTATGGCTGGAATAGGATTCAAACTAAAAAAAATATTTTATCAAGATTCATTTTCATCCAAAACACGCGGATTTGCGTATGCTGGTTTAATTACTGCGGGTCCATGGATATCAGCTGTTATTACAGTTAATATACTTATTGCTGTTGCAGGTTTTTTACTAGCTGATAG
>JBARWW010000216.1:0-3734 GCA_049647005.1 Acidaminobacteraceae bacterium
AAACAGTTTTATAGGAGTATTATCTCATGAAAAATGTGAGTTTTAAATCCATGATATTATTGTACGTTTACCTTTGATGTGGAGAAGTGTAAAAGTTGCTCCAAAAGAGACGATTGCTACAAAGAAGGTTCTAAAACTAAATCATATTCTATATCAATAAAATCAGATTTACACAAAGATCAAATGGCATTTGAAGAAACAGATTACTTTAAAGAAAGAGCGAAGGAACGTTATAAAATTGAAGCAAAGAATAGTGAATTAAAACACCAGCACGGCTATGATGTAGCAACATCGTCGGGCTTAATTGGTATGCAAATGCAAGGAGCACTAACGATATTCACAGTAAACATAAAGAGAATCATGAAGTTAAAAGCTGAAAATAATAAGAAATAACTGAATAAACATAAAAAATCATCACATATTTTGAATATATTACTCAAAATATGTGATGGTTAAATTATTTTTATACTACACAGTTAAATAATTGCATGTTTTTCAGTGGCCTCTCTTTATAGAGAAGGGATTTTTCTTTATGCTTATATATTATTAATTATGCCAGTGTTATGTTGAAATCAGCATGATAGTTAGTTGTTTACTATAGAAGCTTTGACTTATAATATATTTCAATATTAGTAACATTACATCAATAAATAAGAACATTAATCTAATTTACTCTTTAAATTCGCTAGCAATTTTATTAATTTCTTTTTCTATACTTACAAATGCATCAACTATTTGTGGGTCGAAATGTTTTCCAGAATCTTTAATAATTATATCTAAAGCAGATTTGTGATCAAAGGCTGGTTTATATACACGTTTTGATATTAATGCGTCATACACATCTGCTACAGCCATTATACGTCCAGATAATGGGATATCATATTTATTTAAACCATGTGGGTAGCCTGAACCATCCCATTTTTCATGATGTGAAATTGAAATTTCTTGAGCTAAATCCAAAAAAGTGTTTTTACCAAGTGATTTTTCAGCGGCTTTCAATACCTTTTTACCAAGCAGAGTATGTTTCTTCATTTCGTTAAACTCCTGCTCGGTTAACTTACCTGGCTTCAATAATATTTTGTCTTCAATTCCTACTTTTCCAACATCGTGTAAAGGTGCTGACTGGTAAAGTAGATCAATAAATGATTCATTGAGTTCATCGGAATAATACATAGACTCAAATAAAGCATTAGAAATGACCTTTACATAATTTTGAACTCTAAGAATATGAGCTCCGGTTTCATGGTCTCTCATTTCCGCTAATGCAGCCATACATACAATTGTAGCATTTTGTGTTGCCAGCAATTCAGTAGTTCTGTCGTTAACCAAATCTTCTAGATGTGATTGGTATTCGATGTTTATGGCTTCAGATTCTTTAAGTTGGACACTCATTAAGATAAAAGCATTGTATATATAATCGATTTCATTATTTGTTTTTTTTACATAAGGTAATTTATACTGCGTATTTTCTGCAAATTTAAGCATACTTTCACCAAGTAATCGTAATGGTTCAAATAATTTTATATTTGAAATGACACCAAGTCCAAGCGCAATTAGGCACAAGCTTAGTATTAGAGTAGTGATTAAAAAGATAAATATGCTTCGTTGTTTTTGATCGAGATATTTTAAAGACATGACAATATTGAGAGTTCCCCAATCTTTCGAATTAGAGTAAAGAGGAACATCAATTATTAAACTCCTATAATTACTTTGAATATAGTGGTCTGGTTGACTAGGGTTTGAATTTAAAGCAATATCTGTTTTCGATAATTGTGCTGGATCACTTTGTTTTATAACTATGGTAGTAGAATTTTCTTGGAGTGTTTTAAGCATTTGCTGTAATTCATCATCTGAGGAAAAAGCAATATTACCACTATTATTACTTGCAATAACCATTGCACTTGTTATATCTATCAACTGGACAACGTTTATTTCTATATCATTTTGAGTTCTTTGGATAATGAATGAGTCAATCTTATCTTGAATCGAGTTATAGTTATCAGAATCAATATCTCCTTGCATTTCAGCTATAAGTGCATCAGATAATAATTCACCTTCGTGGTTCATGGATTGAATTATCAAATTGCCATATTCATTTGATATCATGTAAACTAAAGAGCTAACTATTATTACAATGATACAAAATATAATCATGAAAAATTGAAATTTTAATGAATTGATTTTACTCCTAGATTTTAAAAAATCCAATATAGTTAGCTTTTCACTTTTCTTTTTCACTTTTCTAATCATCGACTATATACCTCCAATGGTATTTTATATATCATAACATACCAAAATTTAATATTCGTGGTGGATTTGTTGCTTGTGAGATACTCTTATTTAAACATTTATACTAAGACTAATTATTTATTTAATTAGATGTAAAAATATAATAAAACATAATAAAGACACAGAAAAAGTAAATTAGATGAAATTAATTACAGCCTTTGTTATTGATATAGAATTTATATTATTAAATTAAAATCAGATTAATATAAGTGGTATGGATATTGAGAATGTTGTTCCTTGATTTACACTTGAGGTAACTTGTATTGTTCCATTATGTAAGTCAATAATTTTTTTGACAAGGGCTAAACCAAGTCCAGATCCTTCTCTAGACCTTGATTCACTTGACCTATAAAATGGATCAAAGATAAAAGGAAGGTCATCATTATGGATTCCGATACCTTTGTCAACTATAGTAAAAGTAGTATTTAAGTTATTTTGAGATAGTTTTAAAGTAATGATGTTTCCATCCTTACCATATTTGACACTATTTTCAATGAGATTAACAAATAGCCTTGTCATCAATGTTTGATCACCGTTTATATATATAGATGATGCAATATTAGTGTTGAAAGTTATATTTTCGTTACTTGGTAATTCAATAAAAGATGCAACACAATCTTCAACAATATAACTCAGATTAAGTTTCTCCATCACTATGTTAGGATTTGCTTTGTTGCTTCTAGTCAGCAATAGAAGTTGTGATACAATTCGATTCATTGACCTAGATTCTTGGAGTATAATGTTGAGAGATTTGTTGAGTTCTATTTGTCCCTCTGCTAAAGATATGGCATTTTCAGCATGTGCATGAATTACTGCGATTGGTGTTTTAAGTTCATGTGATGCATCAGAGGTGAATTGTTTCTCTTTTCGTAATGTAATGTCTAATCGGTCAAGCATGTCATTAAAAGTTAGTGCTAATAGTCCCATCTCATCATCAGGTATATCTAAAGATAATCGTTTTTCAATATTGCCATGACCAATTTCCTGGGCGGTAAAGGCCATTTTTGTAAGTGGCATGAGTGCTTTTCTAGAAATAAATATACCACCAATAAAAGCAATAATTAAATAAAGTGGAACGACAAGTAATAACAATTCTTTAAAATCAGTTAAAGTTTGATTGTACGATTTTAGAGATCGAGTAGCACGTAGCCAAGTCGTTTCGACACTTTCATCATCGATTAATTGATCAAATATCAAGTAGTCATCTTGATGAATAGATACAATTCTTAGTTCATTTAGCTTTCTAATTTGTTGAATTATATCGGAAGGAATTTGTGAGTCGGAAGTGATAATATTATTATCTTTATCATATATGGATAAATAAGTATCAGACTTAGAGGTAAAACTTATTTTCTCAGTTAAGATTTCTTCTGAAATCCCTTCTAAATCAATACCAGCTTGAGTGGCATGAAGTTCAATAAGATTTTCTTCATTTGATAATAAAC
>JBARWW010000217.1:0-7793 GCA_049647005.1 Acidaminobacteraceae bacterium
AAAATATCTTATGAATCATTAATAGAGAGTCGATGGTGGTGGAAATTCGACAATGAGTTAGATATCGATTGATCACTCCTGCGTTTCCCATTTGAAATGCTTAAATTAAAATAGGACGTGCGCCCACGTTATAGGGCTAAAGTTAATTGACTTGATAAAGACGACCTCGGTCGTGAAGTAGAGTGGTACCATGAGAGAAGACTCCCTCATCTCTACAAGCTAGTGTTATATGCTTGTAGAGATGAGGGAGTTTTTTATGTTTATATATGAAAACTACAAAAAGAGAAGCTTAAAAAAATGTAGAGTTTAATTGATGCTAAATAAATATAGAGAAAGTATTGTTTAACAAAGAGAGATTAAGAGGAGGATATATTATGCCAAGAAAATTACACGCAAAATTAGATAGTGGACTTGATTTAACACTGAGAGTTATCTCTACACTCAGAAGAAAAGAATTTGAGATCAACAACATAGAAATGATCAGTGAAGACTCAGGTGGGCAAGCCTCACTCTTTATTACACTAAGTGATAATGAAAAGAAGAATGTTGAAAGTGCAGTTTATCAAATGGAAAAGATATATGGTGTAAATGAAATAACAGTAGTTTAACAACCATAAATTATAAAAAATATAAAGACAAGCTTAAAAAAATGTAGAGATATTATAGGGGGAAATTAAAATGGCTAAAATGTATTATGAGAGTGATTTAAATAAAAATGTATTAAAAGGTAAAAAAATTGCAGTAATTGGTTACGGTAGTCAGGGTAGAGCACACAGTATGAACCTAAAGGAAAGTGGTTTTGAAGTAGTAGTTGGGCTTCATGCATCAAGTAAATCAAGAACTAAAGTTAAATCAGATGGACTTGAAGTATTTGACGTAGCAGATGCTGTAAGTGGAGCTGACCTAGTAATGGTATTAATTCCAGACGAAAGACAAGGCAGTGTTTATAAAGAAGAGATAGAGCCAAACTTAAAGGCAGGAGCTTCACTTGCATTTGCTCATGGATTTAATATTCACTTTAACCAAATCGTTGCACCTGAAAATACAGATGTATTTATGGTTGCTCCAAAGGGACCAGGTCACTTAGTAAGAAGGGTATACGAAGAAGGAAAAGGCGTTCCAGCATTAATTGCTATTCATCAAAATGATTCGGGAACTGCATTTGACAAAGCAATGAGTTATGCATATGGTATCGGATCACTTAGATCTGGTGTTATAGAAACGACGTTCAAAGAAGAAACTGAGACAGATTTATTTGGAGAGCAAGCAGTACTTTGCGGTGGAGTAACAGAGCTTATGAAAGCTGGTTACGAAACTTTAGTAGAAGCTGGATATCAAAAAGAAATTGCATACGTCGAGTGTCTACATGAGATGAAATTAATCGTAGATCTAATTTATGAAAAAGGTTTTGAGATGATGAGATATTCAGTAAGTGATACTGCAGAGTATGGAGATTATAGAGTTGGAAAGAGAATTATCACTGAAGATACTAGAAAAGAAATGAAAGCAGTACTTTCTGAAATTCAAAGTGGTAAGTTTGCGCAAGACTGGATGCATGAAAATGCTACTAACAGAGTTATGTTTGAAAGAGCGAGAGCAAGTGAAGCTGAGCATGAATTAGTAGAAGTCGGAGCTAACTTAAGAAAGATGATGAAATGGATGGATCAAGAATAAATAAAAAAATATAATTAGACAAAAAATATAAATATAGAGAAGCAAGAACCGAGTTACTAATTCCACTTAGAGAAGAAGGGCTCAAGCTAAATGTAGAGAAATAGATATAAAAAATGTAGAGAGAAAATATAGAGTAGTAGAATTAGATGTTATAAGAAATATTCTGGGCCTATGCTTGGAATATTTCTTTGTACAAGGAGGATAATATGAATAGCGATAAAATGAAATTAGGAAAAGAGAAGGCTCCACATAGATCACTGCTTAAAGCATCAGGTCTTACTGACGAAGAGATAAATAAGCCACTTATAGGAATAGTAAACTCACATAATGAGATTGTTCCTGGACATATAGATTTAGATAAGATAGCAGAAGCCGCTAAGCGAGGTGTACTTGCAAATGGTGGAACTCCACTTGAGTTTCCTGCTATAGCAGTATGTGATGGTATGGCTATGAACCACGAAGGTATGAAGTATAGTCTTTGCTCTAGGGAAGTAATTGCTGATTCAATCGAAATTATGGTAAAAGCCCATGCTTTTGATGGCCTTGTACTTATCCCAAACTGTGATAAAACAGTTCCAGCTATGATTATGGCAGCTGCAAGACTTAATATACCAGCTGTAATTATCAGTGGTGGTGCAATGCTTGCTGGTAACTTGGGCGGAAAAGCAACAGACCTTACGACTGTATTTGAAGGCGTTGGTGCTTTCAATAACGATAAAATATCTAGTGAAGACTTCTTAGAACTTGAAAACACATCGTGTCCAACATGTGGATCATGTGCTGGTATGTTTACTGCAAACTCTATGAATTGCTTAACAGAAGCAATTGGTATGGGTGTTAAGGGCAATGGTACTGTTCCAGCAGTAGCATCTGAGAGAGTAAGAATGGCAAAGATGGCTGGAAAACATGTTATGAATCTTGTAGAAAAAGATATTAAGCCAAGAGATATTATGACTAAAGATGCATTATTTAATGCACTGTCAGTAGATATGGCACTTGGATGTTCGACAAACACTGTTCTTCACCTTATGGCGATAGCACGTGAACTTGAGTTAGATCTTAACTTAGATATCATAAACTCTGTAAGTTCAAAGACTCCAAACTTATGTAAATTATCTCCTGCTGGACCTTGGCATATGAATGATTTAAATAATGCAGGTGGTGTATCAGCAGTAATGAATGAGCTTTCAAAAAAAGGCCTTATAAATAAAGACTGTATGACTATAGATGGTAATACTATAGAAAGTAGATTTGTAGAGAAAAGAACTTATGTAAATGTAATTGCAGATATAGAATCACCTTATGATGTAACTGGTGGTATTAAGATACTATACGGTAACCTTGCGAGGGACGGAGCAGTAGTAAAGAAATCTGCAGTAAGTCCAAAGATGCTTAAACACACTGGACCTGCTAGAGTATTTACATCAGAGGAAGATGCATCTGAAGCAATTCTTAGCAATAAAATTGTTGCAGGAGATGTAGTTGTTATAACTTATGAGGGACCAAAAGGCGGACCGGGTATGAGAGAAATGCTTACCCCTACATCTGCACTTGGCGGAATGGGTCTTGATGATAAAGTTGCACTTCTTACAGATGGTAGATTCTCCGGTGGAACAAAGGGAGCTGCTATTGGTCATATTTCACCAGAAGCATTTGATGGCGGAATAATTGGTCTAGTATATGAGGGTGACACTATTGAGATTGATATTGAAAATGGATCGTTAAATTTATTAGTAGATGAGGCAGAGCTTGAAGTACGTAGATCAAATCTAGTTATGCCAAAGAGTGAAGTTAAAGGTTATCTTAAAAAATATAGAAAATTAGTTTCATCTGCTGCAGATGGGGCTGTCTTAGTATAAATTAAAATTTAAAAAATTGAGTAAGTAAAAATAATTATTATAAAGAGGTGTATTTATGAAGTATTCTGGCGCTAGGGTATTACTTGAAAGACTTAAAAAAAATAATGTAGACACTTTATTCGGATATCCTGGTGGAGCAGTAATTCCACTATACGATGAACTATATAAAGTAGGTGGTGACTTTAAACATTATAGAACGTCTCACGAACAAGGTGCAGTGCATGCTGCAGATGGATTTGCTAGGAGTACTGGGAAAATTGGTGTATGTTTTGTAACATCTGGACCTGGGGCAACAAATGCTGTTACAGGTATTGCAACTGCATACATGGACTCAGTTCCATTACTTATAATATCAGGCCAGGTTCCGAGTTCACTACTCGGAAAAGATTCATTCCAAGAGATTGATATAACTGGTATAACTATGTCAATTACAAAACACAACTTCCTAGTTCGTGATGCTAGAGATATATCAAAGATAATTGACGACGCAATTAAACTTGCTAGCTCAGGTAGACCAGGCCCAGTACTTGTAGATATTCCTAAAGATTTATTTGTAAAAGAAGTAGAATACAGCGACACTGAACTTAAGAGTTCAAGGCCAGATTTCAATAATATAGAAGAGGACCTTTTGAAAGAAGCATTAGATATGCTTGAAAAAGCAGAAAAGCCAGTTATATATGCTGGTGGTGGAGTTATTCTAAGCGAAAGTTCAAATGAACTTAGAAAGTTTGCCAAGAGTAGAAATATACCTGTCTTAAATACACTAATGGGTCTTGGTAGTGTGGCTCGAGATATGGAGCAATCACTTGGTCTTGTTGGTATGCACGGTTCAGTTCGTGCAAATCTAGTTATGAATAACTCAGATTTAGTTATAGCTATTGGAGCTAGATTTTCTGATAGAGTAATTGGAAACCCTAAAGATTTTGGAAAAGGAACTAAGATTATTCAAATAGATATCGATAGAACTGAAATAAGCAAAAATATCAATGCTGATCTATCTCTACTTGGTGATGTTAAAGATACACTTGCAAGACTTTGTAATAGCCCGGGAAATAAGTTTGATAGATGGTGGTCAGAATATGATGGCGTTGATATTATTAATAATAGCGGTCGTGAGCTAACGCCACAAAATATACTTGGAACGATAAGTGATATTTATCCTGATGCAATAGTTGCAACTGACGTAGGACAACACCAGATGTGGACTGCTCAATGTTATAGGTTCAAGAATCCAAGAACATTTGTAACATCAGGTGGACTTGGAACTATGGGCTTTGGACTAGGAGCTGCAATTGGTGCAAAAGTTGCTAATCCAGATAAAGAAGTAGTCCTTATAACTGGCGATGGTAGTTTTAGGATGAATTTTAATGAACTTGCAACTTTAAATGATTATGATATAAATATAAAAATAGTAATGTTTAAGAACAACACACTTGGAATGGTAAGGCAATGGCAAAATATATTTCAGGAGCAGAGATACGCAGAAACTTGCATAAAAGATAATGTTGAATTTAAATATCTAGCACAAGCATTTAACTTAAATTATTCACACTGTAATACTAAATATGAGCTTGAAGAAGCACTTAAATCTTCGTCACTAAAAAGTAGAGCATCGCTTATTATATGTGAGGTATTTAAAGATGAAAATGTATTTCCAATCGTTCCTGCAGGAAAAGGTGTGGATGAGATTATAGTGAAAATCTAAGCAAAAAAATTAATTTTAAAAAAATCGTTTTACAAGTTATGTTATAATACTACTATCAATAAAATGAGAAGAGGTGCTAGCATGACAGAGGAAATTAAGGATCAAGAAAGGGAAGTTGAAGTTCAAGAAGCAGAACCTAAAGATCAAGAAGTTGAAGCTCAAGAAGCAGAACTTAAGGATCAAGAAGTAGAAATTGAAGTTCAGGAAGATCAAGAAGAAGAATTAACAATGGCAGATTTTATGGATGAAGTTGATAATTCTATGAAGAGAGTTTATCCAGGTGATATTCTAAAAGGATTAGTACTTTCGGTAAATGAAGAAGAAGTTATGGTTAGTTTAGGATCAATATCTGATGGAATAATAACAGTGGAAGAATTTTCAGAGGGTGGTACTATAAACCCTCCTGACATAATAGCAGTTGGTGATGAACTAAATGTAATGGTTGTAAAAACTGATGATGGAACTGGAAACATGGTTCTATCAAGAAAAAGAGCAGAGTCTATTGTTGCTTTAGAAGAATTAGATGAAGCATTTAAGAATGATAGCGCATTTGTAGTAACTGTAAAAACTGCTGTTAAAGGCGGAGTTGTAGCAGACTACAAAGGTGTAAGAGTATTTATACCAGCATCTAAATTGTCAGCTTCATATGTAGAAGATATGAGCAATTTCTTAAACCTTGAGTTGAAAGTTAAGCTTATTGAATATGATAGAGAGAAAAATAAAGTTGTTGCTTCAAGACGTGAAATTGAGCAAGCAGAACTTGATATTACAAAAGGAAAACTTTTAGGTGAACTTAAAATTGGTGAGAAAAGAACTGGTACAGTTACTAGACTTGCTAACTTTGGTGCATTTGTAGATATAGGTGGAACTGATGGATTACTTCACATATCTGAGATGTCATTTAAAAGAATTCTTCATCCATCAGAAGTACTGGCTGAAGGAGATAAGATAGAAGTTTCTATACTTGATATAGATAAAGCAAAAGGAAGAATTGCACTTAAACTTTCTGATACATTCGAGAATCCATGGGATGATATTGATACTCATCTATCTGTTGGAGATATTGTAACTGGAAAGATTACAAGACTTCTAGCATTTGGAGCTATTATGGAACTAGATAGTGGCCTTGAAGGACTTATCCATATTTCTAAGATCTCTGAAAATAGAATCAATAAACCATCAGAAGTATTAGCTGTAGGCGAAGAAGTTACAGTAGCTGTACTTGATATTAAGCCAGAAGAAAAAAGAATTAGTTTTTCTATAGTTGATGCTTTAGGTGAAGAGGCAAGCGCTGACTATAATGAGTACCTAGAAGAGGATGAAGATGAGAACGAATTTGAGTCAACTTTAGGAGATTTATTTAAAGATAAACTTAGTAAACTTAAGTTTTAATTAGTATAAAATTGGCTTTTAAAGCAGTAGTGATTATAAAAATCGCTACTGCTTTTTTGTGTTCAAATAATTAATTCTAGCTTTAATTTCAGATAGTTGTAAATGTTATAGTTTTGATTTTAAAGTTTAATACAATTATAATATTTCCTAATATGTAAAAAATAGTATAATTGTTGATGGGAATAATTTTCAAAGGAGTCTAATATATGAAGCTGAAGTTGCTTTCATATAATTAGCGTATTGTTTTTTTAGAAAGGAGTGAAGTAATGGAGTTATGGTGGGAAAGCTTAAATCAAATGGATAAGGTATTATACTATATAGCAGTACCATCTAGTGTCGCATTAATTTTGCAAACGGTTTTAACTTTTATAGGTATGGGTGATAGTGGAGATTTTGATAGTGATGTGTTAGATGGTACTGAATTTGATGGTGATTTTGAAATATCATTTCAAATTTTTACAATTAGAAATTTTATAGCATTCTTCACTTTCTTCTCTTGGGGTGGTCTATGGGCGAACTCAATTGCTAGTAACAGTGATTTTGTCGTAATAATACTTGCTTTGTTGAGTGGATTTATGGCTATGCTTATGTCTTCTGGACTATTCTATTTTATGAAGAAGATGGCCGTTAGTGGAACCATGAATATAAAATATGCAGTGGGTAAAATAGGTGAGGTTTATATGCCAATACCCAAGGAAAAATCAGGATCAGGAAAGATTCAAGTTATTATACAGGGTGCTTTAAGAGAGGTTGAAGCGGTTAGCAACTCTGAATTCATTTTGGAGACAGGAAGTTCAGTTAAAGTAGTTGCTTTATTAAACGAAAGTGTGCTGATAGTTGAAAAAAATGAAAAACAGAAAATATACTAGAAAATGGAGGAATTTAAAATGAATGGACTTATTTATTCAGGCGTATTGGTCGTATTTATATTTGGTATTTTAGGGGCATTATTTTCAAGATATAAAAAATGCCCTTCTGACAAGATTTTGGTTAAATATGGTATGGTTGGTAAAAGTGGAGATGGTGGCAATAAATCAGCAAACTGTATTCATGGTGGGGCAGCATTTATCTGGCCAGTATTTCAGTCATTTGCTTTTTTAGATTTAACACCTATGTCTATCGAAGTTAATTTAACAAATGCACTAAGTAAACAGAATATTAGA